>JAUSPI010000061.1 GCA_030655775.1 Syntrophales bacterium | reverse complement strand
TATATAAATATTGAGATGTTAGAACAAATCCATCCAGCATGTGACTTAAAGCCTCCTCTGATTTCAGGCCATGTGGATCAATCATTTCAATCGTAAATCTTCATAATATTTCACTCACCAGCATTATTGCTTTGGTAGATGAAGCCAATAATGATTTTCTTCATTGAACTAAGGTCAGATAGCCTCCATATACCTTGATCAATGATATGAAATCTAAGAGTACGTAGATCTTGTCATTTGTCCACAGTGACAGAAATACTCAGGATGCATATAATAATATGCCCCTGTTTATCCACATCTTTATAATGTTAACCACTTTTTTAAAGGTTAACAAAAATATCCATTTTTGACGAACATTCGCAAAAAGATAATAGTGGCGGAAACATAGTCGGTTTGTTCCGCTTTTCGTCCCTAAACCGACAGCTCGACCTTCCACCTTTGCAGAGATTCAAGGAACTGGTTAAAAGAAGGAGAGCAATGTATAAAAAGAATTGCTAAAAGGTGAAGAAACTTGATAAAATAAGTAAAAATTAATTACAGAACAGAGTGCTGATAATACAAGAGGGAAGCTTATGTATAAAATAGCGGTTATTCCGGGTGACGGAATAGGTAAAGAGGTAATAGAAGAGGGTATTCGTGTTCTTGATGCTGCCGGCAAGAGATTCGGGTTTTCACTTGAGTGGCAGACCTTTCCGTGGGGATGCGATTATTACTTTGCAAACGGCGCAATGATGCCGTCGGGCGGATTAGATCAATTAAAACCGTATGACGCCATATTTTTGGGTGCCGTTGGTACGCCGGGCGTTCCTGATCATGTTTCGCTCTGGGGCCTTCTAATTCCCATACGACGGGGATTCCGGCAATATGCTAATGTGCGACCCGTGAGATTGTTGCGTGGAGTAACAAGTCCCCTGAGAGACAAAAAAGCCGGAGACATTGATTTCTATGTCGTCAGAGAAAATAACGAAGGAGAATATTCGAACATCGGCGGCAGGATTTATGAGGGAACGGAGGATGAGATAACCGTTCAGGAATCGGTCTTTACCAGAAAAGGCGTGGAGAGGATTCAGCGATTTGCCTATGAGCTTGCCAAAAAGCGTGACAGGAAACATCTCACCTCAGCTACCAAATCTAATGGAATCGTCTTCACAATGCCCTACTGGGATGAAATATTTAAAGAACTTTCCTCATCCTATCCTGAAGTTAAAACAGATCAATTCCATATTGACGCACTTTGTGCCAGAATTGTCTCTGAGCCGGAATATTTCGATGTCATTGTTGGAAGCAATTTATTCGGAGATATTATATCAGACCTCGGACCGGCTATTGCGGGAAGTCTCGGTATTGCCGCCTCGGGTAATTTAAATCCGGAAAGAAAGTACCCATCCATGTTTGAACCGGTCCACGGTTCCGCGCCGGACATTGCGGGGAAAGGAATCGCAAATCCTATCGGTCAGATATGGTCCGGGGCCATGATGCTCGAACACCTCGGGCAACTCGATGCGGCACGTGTTATTGAAGACGCCATAGAGACAGCCCTTGACGAAAGGAACGTAAAGACCCCCGATCTTGGGGGAACGGCGACAACGGAGGAACTGGGCAAGAGTATCGCGGAAATTGTGGCCGGTTCCTGAAATTTGGAGAAATTCAGGATCGATAAATAGAGGAAAAAGATGTGAAAGGAAAACTTTAAGAAAGGAGGTGTAACTATCCGATATTGGTTTCAATGGCCTTAGTCACATAAACATTCCAATTTATTATTGAAAGGAGAGAACAAATGAAAAAATGTAGCGCTATCCTTTTTGCCTTGGTTATGCTGGTCGGGCTGACCTTTACGTCAGCCGCATTAGCCGGGTATCCGGATAAACCGATCAACTATGTTATTTGTTTTAATCCCGGAGGTGAATCCGATATCACGGCGCGAATTCAACAGCAGTCGCTTGAGAAGGTTCTCGGTGTGCCGATTGTCGTTGTGTATAAAAAAGGTGGTGGAGGCGCTGTGGGCTGGTCCGAACTGATGCGAACGAAGCCGGACGGATATACCATCTACGGCACGAATTTACCCCATACCATTGTGCAGCCCATGACGAGGGGGGACACAGGATATGAAACGAAAAAGGTAAATAACGTATACATGTTTGAATTTACACCCAATGTTCTGGCAGTTCAAGCGGACAGCGAGATCAAAACGGTGAAGGACTTTGTCGAATATGCCAAAAAGAACCCCGGCGTGGCTGTGGGCGGCAGTGGTCAGCCATCAGCAAACAGCCTTGGCTGTGAAGCCTTCGCCAAAGTTGCCGGTCTCAAGCTGACATACATATCTTTTACAGGTTCAGGAGCGGCCGTTCCGGCCCTTCTGGGAGGTCATGTTAAGGCATTGATGACGTACACATCCATGGCAGCCCAATATCCGGAGAAGATACGGGCTCTGGCGATCGCCGCAGACAAGAGGGCCAAGGCGCTGCCCGATGTTCCAACTTTCAAAGAGCTGGGCTATGAATATGTCGAGGGAGCGTATCGGGGAGTCGCTGTCCCGCCCGGGACACCAAAAAAAGTTCGCAAGGTTCTTGAAAAGGCTTTTGAGAAAGTCAATTATGATCCAGTTGTAATTAAGAAAATGGAGGACCTCGGGTTCATCATGGAATATTACGGTGAAGACGCATCGAAAAAATTGGTTGCCAAATTGTCGAAGTATTACAAACAGCTCCTGAAGGACTTGGGCTTGTTGAAAAAATGATTGCCACAGAGGAGTTAAAACGTGATTGAGGCCATTTTAGCTTCATTTGGTCATATCTTTACGGTAAAAGTAATTCTCATGATTATCGCCGGTCTTTTCGGTGGTCTTATAGCAGGGGCATTACCGGGGCTGACCGCCACCATGGCGGTCGCCCTTCTTGTCCCCTTTACCTTTACGATGAATCCCACGGAGGGCCTGATCCTTCTGGGAGCCATATACATGGCCTGTATTTACGGTGGTGCCTTTTCGGCAATTCTTGTGAATACGCCAGGTACTCCGTCATCGATTGGAACCACATTCGACGGATATCCTATGGCCAAGAGAGGAGAAGGGGAGCGGGCGGTTCTCATCGCGACTTTCGCTTCAGCCTATGGGGGGATTGTCGGGGTGTTTTTTCTGCTCTTCCTTTCACCGCCGCTGGCAGCGGTTGCACTGAAATTCGGCCCTCCCGAGTACTTCTGGATGGCCGTCTTCGGAATTACGATCATCTCTTCACTCGCATCAAAAAATGTCCTCAAGGGATTTATCGGAGGAGCCATCGGGGTTCTCATCTCTACGATCGGAATTGCTCCCATAGGCGGAGATGTCCGATGCACGTTAGGTTATCACCAGCTACAGGGGGGTATCGAATTGATTGTGGCGCTCATCGGATTTTTCTGCATACCGGAAGCACTCACCATGATCGAACAGAGAGCTAAAAAATTCCATCTGACAGAAACGAAGCGGAAGACCGGTATTATTTTCAAAACGTTCAAGGAAGTCATGAAAAAGCAGGGGAATCTCCTGCGATCATCGATACTGGGAACAATTGTCGGTATTCTTCCGGGAGCAGGCGGGAGCGTTGCAAACCTTGTAGCTTACAATGAAGCCGTTAGGGTCTCGAAGACACCGGAAAAATTCGGTACCGGCATAGCCGACGGTATCATTGCCACAGAGGCTTCAAACAATGCTGTGGTCGGAGGCGGCATGATACCGCTGGTGACACTGGGCATCCCCGGGGCACCCCCGGATGCGGTACTCTACGGTGTTTTATTGCTGCACGGACTCAGACCGGGGCCGGAATTATTTACGATGCATTCCGATGTCGTGTATACCTTTATCATGTCTCTGTTTGTGTCCACGATTCTCATGATCCCCGTGGGTATCATGGCGGGAAGGCTTCTGCATCAAACCGTTGTCCGTCTTCCCATTCGCTTTCTGGCTCCTATTATATTATTCCTTACGATTATCGGCTCGTATTCTATCCGTAATAACGTTACCGACGTGTTTATCATGCTGACACTCGGAGTAATCGGTTACATACTGAAACGCCTGGATTTTCATCCCGGTCCGATAACCCTCGGTTTGATCCTCGGCCCTATCGGAGAAATGGGTTTTGTGCAGGCCCTTCTGATGGGGCAGGTCCTGCCCAACAAATGGATGATCTTTTTCGATAGACCGCTGTCCTGGGTTCTGATCGTCATGTCTATTTTATCGCTTGGCTGGCCTCTGTTTATGAAGCGGTTTGGCAAGAGGTGGACGGTAAAGGAGACGTCATTAGATGAAGGCTGATCGAATTGTGTCCGTTATCTTTATACTAATAGCGCTTGTTTTCTGGTCGCAGACCATTGGATTGCAGTACAATTGCTCAATCTTCCCACAATTGATATTGATATTCCTTGTTTTGTCATCGGCGAGCATGTTCGCACAGACATTCTTCGCAAAAGATATTAAAAGAGAACGCCTTCCTGCGAAAGATTTAAAATATATTGTCATATCAATTATCATCGTCTTTGTATGGATATATCTATTGGACATTCTCGGCTTCATAGTCACAAGCGTTATATGTTTATCCATACTCACTTTTATCTTTGACCTCGAGCGACCAACCCCCATCCGGGCTCTCTCATCTGTCGCCATCTATACCCTGATGGTTTTAGTTTTCTGGTTTATTTTTCACAAATTTTTGCTGGTTCCCCTGCCCACCGGATATCTGATCTGATGACAGAAGAGAGGGCAAAAAGCCAGGGTACCCATCCTTTAACCCACGGATCCAACTTCAATATTAAATGGTTGCAGCTTTTTTATAGAAACTACTTGAAGTAATATGGTAGTTTGTTTATAAAAGGGTAGCGGTGAATGACCTTATGGGGGTGTCGTCAGATAAGGGGTGAGTTACTTGTCCGGCAGGGTAGGGGGCAGGGACTTACTTTCTGTCTTAGTTCGTCCTGGCGCAACATAAAACAAACTTGTTGATAAACCTTGCTGTTTTTGGTATATTGAGCCGCGAAAAACAGGTTTTTGGGGCTTAATTCCCTGAATTGGGGGGGGTAAGTCTGTTTGAAAGAACTATAAGGGATGAGATGCTTCTCACAATCAACAGTGATAACCCGCAGCTTCGATTGATCAAAAAGGCTGTCCAGATATTGGAGGATGGAGGAATAATTGTTTATCCTACCGATACGGTATATGGAATCGGGTGTAATCTTTTTAATAAAAGGGGAATCGAGAAGATTTATGAGATCAAAAGGAGAAACAAGAAAAAACCTTTTAGTTTTATCTGTGCAGACTTAAAGGATATAAGCCGCTATGCAAAGGTATCAAACTATGCATACAAAACGATGAAACGCCTGTTGCCTGGCCCATATACTTTCATACTCGAGGCATCGAGACTCGTCCCGAAAATCCTGCTGCCAAAGAGAAAAACAACAGGAATCAGGGTTCCGGATAATCAGATATGTCTTTCCCTTGCCGGGGAATTAGGGCACCCTATTATAAGCACCAGCGCAACTATGGAAGATGGCGAGATATTAGGTGATCCATTCGAGATTGAGAAAAAACTGGGACATTACGTGGATTTGATTATTGATGGGGGTATTCTGGGTGTAGAACAATCCAGCATAGTAACTCTGGTTGATGATACTCCTAAGGTTATCAGGACCGGCAAGGGCAATGTGAACGATTTTATATAGGCAAGAAAGAAGGGTTTGTGATGAGAAAGAAAATGCTGATAAATGCTATTGATGAAGAACAAAGCCGTATGGCAATTGTTGGTTCCGATGGCAAACTGGCGGAATATAACATTCAGATGTCCATTAAAGAACGGACAACAGGAAATATCTACAAAGGAATTGTCGTCAAGGTGGAACGCGGTCTCCAGGCGGCTTTCGTGGACTACGGGGGCAGCAGAAACGGGTTTCTCCCCCTGCATGATGTCAGTTCAAAGTACCTGATAGAAGAAAAGAAAGATATGTCGGAACGAAAACCTGTACTTAAAGCCGGTCAAGAAGTACTGGTTCAGGTACAAAGGGAAGAGACTGAACGGAAAGGGGCGATGCTTACCACTTACATGTCGCTGGCGGGACGGTATCTTGTCTTGATGCCCGACAAACAGAGTGGCGGTATATCTCGAAAGATAGAGGATGAGGCGGATCGCAAAAAACTGAAGGAATTGATGGATGAGATAAATAAGGATGAGAAGATCGGTTATATCGTCCGTACGGCAGGGATACACAGGAAAAAAAGAGAGCTTTCAAGTGACTACCACCGTCTTCTAAGATTATTTAATAACTTACAGGAAAAGGCCAAAACGGCTCGTGCGCCGTCACTAATCTATCAGGAAAGCGACTTCGGGGTCCGCTCGCTGCGGGATTATTTTAACCCCGATATCAGCGAAATCCGGGTCGACGATATTGAAATGTTCAGAAAAATTAAAGATTACTGCAAGATCGTTTCTCCGAGAAGCATTAAGATAATCAAGCATTACAACGAGAAGACTCCGATCTTCAACAAATATGAACTCGAGGATCAGATAGCAGCAATCTACAGGGAACGTGTAGCCCTGAAATCAGGTGGGTCTATTGTTATAAATCCCACGGAGGCAATGATAACAATAGATGTCAATTCAGGGCGCTCTTTAAACAAAAAAAATATTGAACAGACTGCCTTTCAGACAAACCTCGAAGCGGCCGAGGAGATAGCCAGGCAGCTCAGATTGAGAGATCTGGGGGGGCTGATTGTAATCGATTTCATAGATATGGTCGATAATAAGCATAACGCAGCAGTGGAAAGGGCATTTAAAGAAGCCTTGAGTCTGGATAGATCCAGGATACAACTTTCAAAGATATCCAAGTTCGGCCTCCTTGAGTTGTCGAGACAGAAAAAACAATCCACAATACAGGAAATAAGCTATACGTCCTGTCCTCACTGCAAGGGGAGCGGCCTGCGACCGTCATTAGGATACACTGCACTTGGTGTATTCAGGAAAATTAAATCAGAAGCTGTGAAGGGAGATTTTTCCGCGATTAAAATTATCCTTCCGTATGAAGTGGCAGATTATTTGTTGAATCAAAAGAGAATTGAAATCGGTAAGTTCGAAGGTTTTTACGATACGGCCATTCATATATCAGGGAGCCCGGACATAGAATGGGGAAAGTCAAAATTTGAATTTGTCAAAAAAGAAGTGGCGCCGGAAGGACCGCCCGTACGTGAAAATAATCAATCTAAAATAAAGTTGCGCGGAGGGACATCGGAATTCAGAAAACAGGGATACGATAACACAAAACGCGAATCGGCTATAAAAAAAGATGAAGGTCGAGAAGGAAATAGCGTTTCAGTCGACAAACAGGATGCCCCCGAGAATTCACCCAGAAAAGAAAACGGTCGATTAAAAATAATCAGTAAAATTGTTAATATATTTAAAAGCTGATCTTTGAACTGAACAGCGAGCGCATTTCCCGCAACTTGTTGCGGGGAGATTCAATCCTGAAAACCATCAACTACATTTTCCCCAATTCCTTGGAGCGGAGGGTCGCCTCTTCTACGGCAGACATAAGGGTTGCCCTGAGTTTGCCCTCTTCAATTGCCTTTATTCCTGCAATGGTTGTACCTCCCGGAGAAGTAACCATATCCTTCAACTCTGCCGGGTGTTTATCTCCTTTAAGGCAGAGTTTTGCAGCGCCGAGGAGAGTCTGTGCTGCCAGAGTCAGGGCGATATCCCTGCTCAGACCCATTTTAACACCGGCATCTGATAGCGCTTCAATTATTATAAATGCATAAGCAGGACCACTTCCACTAAGCCCGGTTACAGCATCCATAAGGTCTTCCTTTACGATGACCGTAATCCCTACAGAGCTGAAAATATGACGAGCCAGGGCAAGATCATCTTCAGTTGCATTATTTCCAAGTGCAAGTGCCGTGGCCCCTTCACCGACTAATGCCGGTGTATTCGGCATAGCCCTGATTATACGTACATTCTTTTTGCAATATTTTTCTATGAATTTTATGGTTATACCGGCTGCAATTGATATGATCAGCGTGGTCTTATCAATCATATCGGACATATCTTCAAGAACATCCGCCATATTCTGGGGTTTTACTGCAAGAATAACGATATCTGCATTTTTTATTGCCTTTTTGTTGTCTGCTGTTACCTTGACCCAGTACTTCTCTTCAAGATAGCCCAGCCTTTCTGGTAATATATCGGAAACCGTTATACTTTCAGGGGAAATCAGGTCGCCTGAAATAACGCCGCTGGTGAGAACCTCTCCCATTTTCCCACCGCCTATAATACTTATCTTCTTACCTTTTAACATTTCGCTTCGTTTCCTCCTCTCGAGACCTTTTAGAATAGAATTATAGAAGATTAAACTATTTATTGCCAATGATAAATTAAAAACAGTCAATTTGCAAATTGCACTACATATTTGGAGGACATTATGGTAAGTATCCATAAAACAAGCTGATTAGGAGAAATCATGTTCATACTGGGAAATCTTTTAGAGGCATTCGCCAAGATTCTTTATATGGGGCTCAATCTCTATATGTGGGTAATAATAATCAGGGCGGTTATCTCATGGGTTAATCCCGATCCCTATAATCCTATCATAAGATTCCTCTACCAGATTACAGAACCTGTCCTCTCCCCGATAAGGAGATGGATTCCCTTAAGGGGCATGGGAATAGATATTTCCCCTATGATTGTCATCGCGGCTATTTATTTCTTAAACACGTTTCTGGTACAGAGTATTCTGGACATAGCTGCTTACTTAAAAATGTAAGAGTAAAAACCTGCCGAGACCATAGCAATTATGTTGCCGATTAAGGAAACTAAAGATGGTGTTGTTTTCAACATCAGGGTTGTACCAAGGTCATCAAGATGTGAGCTCGTAGAAATTCAGGAAGATGCCCTTAAAATAAAGATTACCGCTCCGCCTGTCGAGGGGAAGGCTAACGAAGAGTGTATAAAATTCATTGCCGGTAAACTCGGTGTCAGAAAATCCCGGGTTGCTATCATTGCCGGACACAAATCGAAGAAAAAAACCATCGCCGTATCAGGATTAACAAGTTCCGAGTTCAGAGTTCTGAGTTCAAAATTCAAATCGAAACCCTGAACCCGGAACTCAGAACCCAGAACTTTGAACTCAGAGCTTGCCATGCATAGAGAAACGGAAAATAGACGGGTCGCTAAAGCAGCTGGGGTTGTCGGCGCGGCAACGCTTCTCAGCAGGATATTCGGCTTCATCAGAGACATGGTAGTCGCCGGGTTTTTCGGAGCCGGTTTAGCCACGGACGCTTTTTTTGTTGCTTTCAGGATACCGAATCTCTTAAGGCGTCTCTTTGCCGAAGGATCCCTTACTATATCTTTCGTTCCCGTCTTTACCGAATACCTGAAAAAAAAGTCTAAGGAAGATGCGTTAGGGCTGGCCAATACGGTATTTACCCTGCTTTCCATCATACTTGTAATTGTCTCGCTGGCTGGCATCCTCTTTTCCCCTCTGATAGTTAAGATAATAGCACCAGGGTTTTCCAGGGTGCCCGACAAGTATGAACTGACGGTATTTCTCACCCGGCTCATGTTCCCCTACATTTTCTTTATCTCTCTGGTTGCGCTCTGTATGGGGATCCTCAATTCCCTCAGGCATTTTGCCGCACCGGCCCTTGCTCCGGTCGTACTCAACATCTCTATCATAGGTTCCGCCGTTCTCCTCCGCAATCTGTTTCCGGAACCGATAATATCGCTGGCCGTCGGTGTACTGATCGGGGGTGTTCTTCAACTTGCCATGCAGTTTCCTTTTTTAACAAAGGTGGGCGTAAAACTCCGTCCCGGTTTTGACTTCAAACATCCCGGTATTAAGAGAATAGGAACACTCATGCTCCCTGCGGTGTTCGGGGCAGCGGTCTATCAGCTCAACATATTCATAAGCACCCTCCTCGCATCTCTTCTTCCCGGCGGGAGCGTATCATATCTGTACTATGCCGACAGGATCGTGCAGCTTCCTCTCGGTGTTTTCGCCATAGCCGTGGGAACGGCATCCCTTCCCACTCTGTCGGAACAGGCCTCAAGCGGTGACCTCGAAGAGATGAAGAAAACCATTTCATTTTCGCTGAGGCTGATTTTCTTCATCACCATTCCGGCGATGATTGCTATGATTGCGCTCCGCATCCCGATAATATCGGTTCTATTCCAGAGAGGAGAATTTGATCATCAGTCAACAATCCTCACAGCGCAGGCACTGCTCTATTATGCCGTCGGCCTCTGGGCATTTTCGGCAATCAGGGTGGTTGTTTCGGCATTCTATTCATTACAGGACACAAAAACCCCTGTGAAGGTCGCAATTATAGCCCTGATCGTGAATATCATCTTAAGCGTTATGCTGATGTATCCCATGAAGCACGGAGGATTGGCACTTGCTACTTCCGTTGCATCTGCCGTAAATATTATAATATTATTTTTCGTCCTCAAGAGGAGGATCGGACCGTTTTTAGACGAAGAATTCAGGGATTCTGTCTTTAAGACTGTCTTGGCGTCCCTGGCAATGTGGGGGACACTATCCCTTGTCAATTATATTCTTCCATGGAATAATGAGGGGACATTTAACGAAAGGTTTTTGGTGCTAATATCGGGAGTGGCGGTTGGACTGATAACATTTTTAATCATTTCCTTTATGTTGAAAAGCACTGAGATTATGAAAATTTTTGAAATCGTAAAGAGAAGAACATATAGTAATAAATGACAATCTGCGGATAGTAAGGAAGACCAGTAATGACAACAAAAAACTATTATAAAATACTGGGCGTTAGTAAAGATGCTGGAGAAAAAGAAATAAAAAAGGCATACAGGCATCTTGCCCTGAAATACCACCCTGACAGAAACCCGGGAAACAAGGAGGCGGAAGAACGTTTTAAGGATATCGCTGAGGCCTATGGTGTCCTTATGGACAAGGGAAAAAGAAGACAGTATGAACAGTTCTACCGGGAAGATGCCCGTTATGGTTATACCAGTGCCGATAAAGGTTTTTATTATAATCAGGAAGACATCTTCAGGGAAATGTTCAACAATCCCCGGACAAAAGATATGTTCAGCGAACTGCAGAACGAATTTCAAAGGCAGGGGGTCAGGTTTGATGAAAATTTCTTTAATGAGGTTTTCTTCAGAGGCCGTGGAGTTTTCTTCGGCGGCGTTTTCTTCACCGGGCCGGGCGGAACTAAAATTCATACATTCCGAAACAGTGCACGAGGGCAAGTAGATGAGAGCTTTCGCACAAAAATACAGCCCACCGGTGTTTTTGAAAACATCATCCAGAAGGCAAGCAAGTTTGTGTTAAAAAAACTTTCAGGTTCTGCTCCTCACAAGATTTCAACTGTTGCGGGGAAGGGTAGGGATGTAAATTATAATATTACTCTTTCCATGATGGAGGCATCATCAGGTAAGGAAATCGTAATATCTTACAGGAGAGATGACGACAGGTCAGAAAAATTGTCCGTAAAGGTGCCCCCGGGCGTTAAAAACGGCACAAGATTGAAGCTTAAGGGCAAGGGTCTTCCCGACATCGGGGGAGGGTCCTCCGGAGATCTTTATTTAATTGTTAAGCTTCAATAGAATTACCGGGTAAGATTTTCAGACCGGCCGGCAGATAAGCTTATAAAAAAATTGACTTCATGGGGGCAAAATGGTAGGGGAAAATCCCTCCGGTTAAGAACATAAAAATGAGGATCATCTCCAAAAGAGTTGGTAGGATCATAAGGATTCAAGGGGTCAAGGGTTCGAGTGAAATGCTTAAGAATTATAAAGAGTTAAAAGTTTAGTAAAGGCACTATCATCTATGTTTAGAAATTTACAAAACACTCGACCCCTTGAATCCTCGAACCCTTTGCATCAACTAATCGGGAGAAGAACCAAAAATGAAAGGTTAACCTATGCTGGATATTAAAGTTTTAAGGCAGAACATCGATTTTGTCCGAAGGAAGATGCTGGAAAGGGATGCAGATATTGACTTAGACGGTTTTAGCAGCCTTGATTCCAGGAGAAGAGATATCCTGCAGGAAGTTGAAACGCTGAGGAGTGAGAGGAACAGTGTCTCAAAGGAAATAGGCCAGAAGAAGAAGAACGGAGAAGATGCATCGGAACTTGTGAACAGGATGAGCGAGGTCTCTGCCCGGATAAAAGAACTTGACGAATCTCTCAAGGATACCGAGGAGAATCTCAATAATCTGATGATGATAATTCCGAATCTTCAGCACGAATCTGTTCCGTATGGAACAGGTGAGGAAGATAACCCTATTGTGAGGGAGTGGGGAGAAAAACCCGTATTCGATTTTGAACCGAAACCTCACTGGGAAATAGGGGAGAGTCTCGGTATTCTCGATTTTGCAAGGGGTGCCAGCATTACAGGGGCGAGGTTTACGCTCTATCGCGGTCTGGGCGCGACGTTGGAACGGGCCCTGATAAATTTTATGCTCGACCTCCACACCTCTGAGCATAACTATACCGAAGTCTTAACACCCTTTATGGTGAACAAGGCAAGTATGACAGGGACAGGACAGCTCCCCAAATTTGCCGAGGATCTCTTTAAGATAGAAGGAATGGAATATTATCTCATTCCAACAGCAGAGGTACCTGTCACCAATATATACAGGGAAGAGATACTGAATGAGAAGGATCTCCCCTGTTACTTTGTCGCCTATTCGCCCTGTTTCCGGAGTGAAGCGGGTTCCCATGGAAAGGACACAAGGGGACTTATCAGACAGCACCAGTTCAATAAAGTCGAGATGGTAAAGTTCACAACACCGGAGATATCCTACGACGAACTGGAAAAGCTGACTCTCAATGCGGAAGAAATACTGAAAAGGCTCAACATCCATTTTAGGACGGTCAATCTTTGTACGGGGGATTTAGGCTTTTCATCTGCCAAGACGTACGATCTGGAGGTCTGGCTCCCCGGACACGATACATATAGAGAAATTTCATCCTGCAGTAATTTCGAGGATTTCCAGGCCCGGCGGGCGAATATCAGGTTCCGCCGCGAGGAGAGTGGAAAGTTGGAGTTTGTGCATACCTTAAACGGTTCCGGACTTGCTGTTGGAAGAACCCTGGTGGCGATCTTAGAGAACTATCAACAGAAAGATGGGAGCGTTATAATTCCCGAGGTACTGAGACCCTACATGAAGGGAGTTGACAGAATTTTTCTCGTACGATAATAATAACACCAACGGAGGGATGGCCGAGTGGTCGAAGGCGGCGGTCTTGAAAACCGTTAACCGAAAGGTTCGCGGGTTCGAATCCTGCTCCCTCCGCCAATAAGAATTAAGAATGTAGAATTAAGAATTAAAAGTAACCCTTGAAAAATGCTCACACTGTCATTGCGAATCCGCCTTTGGTGGATGAAGCAATCTCACATTTTTCACTCTTAATTTTTAATTGCAGTAACGGAGAGATGGCTGAGCGGCTGAAAGCGATCGCCTGCTAAGCGATTGTACGCCTCAAAAGGTGTACCGGGGGTTCGAATCCCCCTCTCTCCGCCATTTTTTGATATTAGCGTGCGCCCATAGCTCAGCTGGATAGAGCGTCGGACTACGAATCCGAAGGTCGAAGGTTCGAATCCTTCTGGGCGTGCCATTAAATTCAGGGGGTTAGCTGAAATGTCTAACCCCTTTTTTTGCTGTGCAAATTTTTACCATACATTTATTGCCAGCTGAATTTTGTTACCGGTTTCAATTTCTCCAGCGATGTATCGCCTGCCTTAACTTGTAATGAACAAAAAATAATTCAGCGGTATTCATGCAATTTCAAGCATATAGAATTAAAAACGATAGAACTTTAACCCAAATTCATGAAGACAAAAATATTCTTATGCAATAACAGTAAGTTAAAGATGGCCAGCCTCGTTTTCTGGCACTACATGTTTGAGTGGTCATAGAATCTTTTTCACCATCCGTCCAGGCACAGAAGCAATGTTC
>JAUSPI010000060.1 GCA_030655775.1 Syntrophales bacterium | reverse complement strand
TGATGGTACGGGTAGCGCCGACTTCAATTACAGGCATTGTCTGCCTCGCAAGTTCCATGTAGAATTTTTGAAGCTCCTCAGCGCCGCTGGCAATACCCTCGCCAACCCCCGCCTCCAATATCTTATTGCTGTCGTATGTTTGTAACTCCCCCAGCGGGCTGACAGCCACATTCTGCGTGGAAGACTTTATAGCACTACCCAGACCGCCGAAAAATCCTGCGAGCACGGATCTCGCAATCGTCGCCCCCATCTTCGATACGACTCTTCCGCGAAGCCCGATCTTCCCATCCGTATCAACTACGAACCCCTTGATCTTATCGTCGATAACCGCCCTTCCTTTCTTGGAAAGACAGGAAAGCGTAACCAGCCTGAGATGAGCCCTTTCATCGGCGAGACTGCCGTGACCTTCGGCGATAACGAAGCACCCTTTTAAATTGGCCCGGACACTGTTAGGAAGAAATGCCAGATCTTTAATTCGCAATAAAACCGGCACAGGGTTTCCCTTTGCATTTTCCACTGTCGGTGCATCCAAGCCAGAAAGAAGGGTCGCCTCCATAAAAGAAGGTGGAAGATAAATCTGATCTTCTAAAGTTTTTTTTTCCTTCTTTAACGAATCAGAAATAATGTCCTTGTTCTTCACTATCCCTATTTCACCGATTATCTGGACGGGTTCAGCTATCTTATTATTTTGCAAAGCTTGATTGGAAGATTCAAGTAACGTTTGCCGGGGAGGTACGGGAATCGTCACTCTTGGCTGTGCCATGGTTGGTACTTTATCTTTACTATCTTTATCTGCTGTTCCCGCCTTATTGACTGATGCCTTCCCCATAGTTTCACGTAATTGTTTAAGCTGTTCACCCATTTCCCCCAGTTTTTTCTGGCTTTCGAGATAAGCAGACTTTTCAAGGAGATGGGTATTAAGCGTAATCTCTTTTTTTGTGTACCGTGGAGTCGATTCGTGACGGCCCCCCTGAATTTCATAGGCCACCAATCCGCCCAATACAATTACGAGGATAAGTGTGATGATTCCTGCCATTTTCTTGCGCCGCGGCATCATCTGATTCCAAAAATCTTTGATTTTATTTAACATATATATAAACCCTTTCCCCCTGCATTGGTTTATTTCAGAGGGCTGGCCGCGGTTGTTGACAACTTGTCGCCAGCCTCTTCCCGATTTCTCTCACAGATGTAAATCCTTGTCTGATCGTCCCCTTCAAGGTGCGGTTTCTCGATTGCGACAGCAATAGTGTCGGTTGTCAGGTCGGTTTGCAGGAAATTCCGCTCATCCAGGTCCACACCCGTGCCTTTCTTTTGAGAACCGGGACTAATCTCGGCCTGGTATATTTTCAGCCTGATTCCCTCACCATCAGCAACAACACTACGAAGCAAAACAAGCCTTATTCCTTCAATTCTTTTGATCTCACGTCCTATGTTAGTAACAGTGAAAGAGTAAGGAATATTGTCCTGATAAGCATATTGAATTATAGCAATGACCTTTTTTTCCAGGGGCATCCCTGAAAATAGTTCACTGTTAGCTTTGATCTTATCTCTCCCGCCAGCGGAAAGCCGAATTGTACGCGCTATAGTCTTGTCCTGGGGAACGGCAATGATGTTGTATACTCTGTCCCCTGAAACAATAAACAGTTCTGATGGCAGGGTGGAGTAAATAGTATCCTGGCCTTTCCTTACTGCCTGGAATTTGACGTAACAATCTTTCCCGCTGAACTGTATTGAAAGACCCTTTTCTTTACTGTAAACCACGTCCTTGATTTCCTCGGAACTCGTAATCCTGTTTACATCGGTATTGCTCATAACGATGACTGTCGGGACTTCAGGCATGACCGTTATCCCGTGAGCGTTTTTCTTTGCTTTGGCAAGGAGCTTTGACATGGTTAAAGCCTGCTGCGAGGGCCTTATCGGAAGCTGTGGTACAGCAACCCTTACCGGCTTTTGATCTTTAGCTTGATGTATGTCCGGTTTATTACTTTTTGCCGGATCAGGTTTTTTGTTACGCGACGTCCGGGCTCGTCTATTTTTAAGCGCCTGTTCATGCAGCTTTTCGTTTTTGCCTTGAGAGGAAGCGTTTAACCCCTTCAGCCGCTCTATTACCTTCTGTTGCATTAACGGAGATTTTACGTCATCACCGCCGCAAACAGCAGGAGTTGCAATAAGCAGTATTATCAAAACAATTATTACGGAAACTTCCCTAATCCTCATCTCTGTTTCCTTTCTTGTGCTTTTCGGAAATGCCGGTTATCCTGAATCTTCCATCGGATATCGTGTATCCTACAAGATATACTTTGGCTCCGTCCTTAACCTTTCTGTCATCCATATAGTGCCGCTCTATGCCTCCAACCTCGATCCATTTCTTTTTTTTATCCATCCATATCTTATCAATATAAAACGTGCTGCTGGTCTGCGTTATTTCCACGTTATCGGCATAATTATAGAAAGTTGTTTTCCCTTGAGGATATGAGCCGGAGTCAAACAGTGCAAGAAGCTCATCGTACTGTTTTCTTACTGTGGCGGGGCTGTAGTTAAATGCAAGCGAAACAATATAACGCGTAAATGCCTTAACATACTCATCATTCACAATATTGCCCATAACCTCAATATTGTCCCTTGCTCCGGGTGGAATAATGATTACCTTTTGGTAGCGGAGCGCATGGTACGAGTAAATCGAGCTCATGAGAACAGCAATACCAATAACCACTACAAAAAACTTTAAGAGCCTGTTTTCCGAAGCAATATTTGACTTTTCGTTCATAAAAATATCGAATTTCATTCTACGAATGTATCCTCAAAAAAAATAGGGTATCCTTTTAAATTTAAGATACCTATAAAATAGAGCATGTGTTTCAGGAAACCTTTGGGATATTTCTTTTTCGTCCTGGAATAGAACCAGGGTACCAAAACCATAAGAATCCAGAAAAAACTGCCATACACCATTGCCAGACCAAAAAAGATAAACATCATGCTGAGCTCATCTGGCTCGAACCACAAAACTTGCAATGGATCTGACAGATACTGCGGGAACCTTTTTCCACCCACGAACACTCTCCTTTACCATTGATTCCCTGCGCTCCGCGCCCCACCCAGCCAGAGAATCAACGGCCCTTCGACTACTAAATAAGCATTCCCAGTGAGGTTACTATTGTGTCTGATTTGATCAAGGCGCCTCCTCCAAGAGTAGCCGCTAGGGCAGGAAAAATCTGCGACCTTATCGCTGAAAAAGCGCCAAACGCTATTGCCCCACATCCACAAACGAATCC
>JAUSPI010000059.1 GCA_030655775.1 Syntrophales bacterium | reverse complement strand
CGGACTGCATGTTCGCCTCCGGTTGCTCCCCACCCCGCCTCACAGCGACGCAGTTACCTTCGGCTACCGGAATCGGGCATAATCCCGGAGGAGGACTTTCACCTCCTAAATCGCGCCTGCTCCCAGGCGCACTCATTCCCGCGGAAGCGGGAATCCAGCTCCCACGAAAGATGATATTGAAAATTTCATACACAAAGGCGAATTCGCCATCGAGCACGATACCGCCAAGGAAGAGGGAACAAATTCATACAAATACAAGGTGGATGAATCCATACGAAAAAACGCCCGGCTTCTGGATGAAAAACTGGAGACCATCAAAATATGCGACCCCGCAATCGGCTCCGGCGCATTTCCTGTCGGAATGATGCACGAAATCGTAAAAGCACGCAATGTGCTGGAGACCTACCTGAAAACCGGAAAAAGCGCTTACAATTTCAAACGTCACTGCATCCAGGAATCCATTTATGGGGTAGATATTGATCCCGGAGCTATTGAGATTGCCAAGCTTCGCCTCTGGCTTTCCCTTGTAGTGGATGAAGAAAATTACCTCGATATCAAACCACTGCCTAATCTGGATTATAAGATTGTGTGCGGCAATTCATTGTTGAGCGTAGAGAAAAACCTCTTTAACGAACAACTGTTCACGAAATTAGAAGAATTAAAACCTATCTATTTCGATGAAACAAACGTTAATAAAAAGCCGGAATATAAAAAGCAAATAGATGATTTAATCAAAGAACTGACAAATAATGACGAACACTTTGATTTCGAGATATATTTTTCAGAAGTATTCCATAAACAAGGCGGATTTGATGTGGTGATAGCGAATCCGCCGTATATAAAAGAATACACTGATAGAAATGTATTTGATGGATTGCGTACTTTGCCTTACTACCAGGGGAAAATGGATATCTGGTACTTTTTTGGTTGTGTGGGACTGGATATTTTAACCCGAAATGGAACCCAGTGTTTTATTGCGCCTAATAATTGGATCAGCAATGCCGGAGCATCCATCTTCCGAAACAAAATAATCAAGGAAGCTCAGATAATCCAGTTTATTGATTTTGGCAATTACAAAATATTTGAAAGCGCCGACATACAAACGATGGTCTATCTACTTCAAAAGTCCGATTCAAAACAGGCATATGAGCTCTCGTATTCCAGGTTGTTGGATGACCGTATTAATACGCGAGAATTAGAAGTATTTCTTAATTCAAAACACTCAGATAGCAATTGCTATAAAAAATATCCTGTCCTTTTTGATCGTTCAGACAATCAAAATGACTATATCCGATTTTCTCAAAAGGATATATCGATGCTTCTGAATAAAATACAAGACCAAGATGTAACATTTTTATATGAAGACGAAGTAGCACAAGGTATTGTTGCACCACAGGATTTTTTGAATAGAAAGAATGCTGCGAAACTTGGAGATGGGTTCAATGTGGGCGATGGCATTTTCGTTCTCAGTGACGAAGAGAAGAGGCGTATAAACTGGACGGAACGTGAGTTAGAAATTATTAAACCTTATTATACGACCGCTGAATTGCAACGCTACTTTGGAAACACAAATAATAATTGTTGGCTAATCTATGCGAAATCAGACATGAATAGAGAGATTAAAAATTATCCGAATATCAAGCGACACCTGGATAAATTTAAATCGATCATAACGTCAGATTTTGGACCATACGGGCTGCACAGAGCAAGGAATGAAAAATTTTTAAAAGATGAAAAAATCGTCTCTGCAAGAAAATGTGCAAGACCAACTTTTACATATTCCGATTTCGATTGTTATGTTTCCCAAACGTTTTTCGTTATCAAAACGGAAAGATTTGACCTGAAATATTTAACGGCCATTTTAAACTCAAAGTTAATAGAATTTTGGCTTTTACATAAGGGGAAATTGCAGGGTAATCAATATCAGGTTGATAAGATCCCTCTACTGAAAATTCCTCTTAAAAAATTGGCTCAGAGCGAGGCACAACCTTTAATCACCCTTGCCGACCAGATCCTCTCCCTGAAAAAATCCGACCCGCAAGCCGACACCAGCGCATTGGAAACCGAGATTGACCGGATGGTATATAAACTGTACAACCTGACAGCCGAGGAAATCGCCATTGTGGAGGAAAGTGAAAAGTAAAAAAAATGAGGACCGTACAAGTGAATTGCCCCGCCTAAAGGCGGGGCATCTTAAAAAGCAAGGAGGGGGATTGCATCCCCCTTACCCCCGCACCGCATTCATCCCCGCCATTATGGCGGGGTATTCTGCGGGATTTTCATAAAAAAGGGTCAGCAACACCCATTTTCAAATTAAATTACCATTTTTCCTTCCTCTTTAAATAACCATCAAATTCATCTTCATAGTCTTCAAATTCATCTTCATCCTCATGAATCCATATTACAGAGAGGACTTGGTTATAATAAGGTAATGATATAGACAGCTCTTTTACAATTAGGGAGTGCCTTACATTTGAAGTATCAAACCATGTTTCCCTCTCAACCTCCTCAAATTCTCTTGGCAAATCATTTCCCTTGAAATATTCTATTGCATAGGAATCTGATGAAAGTTTTGTTTGGGGTTGGATGAAATATTTGAAGTTACTTGATCTAAATGCCCAGTTAATCATTGAATCCTCAGACAATACTACTGCGATACTTTCATCTGTCAGATCCTTGTATCGCAGAAGAGTTGATGTAAGAGACGAACAAAACTTGTCAGTTAATGATTGAATTAGATCATAGCTTGGAGCCCTATTATAAATTTCTTTTACAAAATATTCTTCAGGCATTAAAAGTGCCGCAGCAAATTGGTTTGCCTCAACTTCCATTAACTTATTTTTGTTGTTAAAGTTATTCAAGTCATAAGAAGTGCAAGAAAATTGATTGCCATGTGTCGTAATTAGAAAATGGCCTAATTCATGGGCAATTGTAAATCTCCTACGGGTATGTTCTCTGATTGAGGAAACAATATTGATGAAGCCGATTGTTTTTTCAGGATTGGTGACTAAAGCACCTTCGAAGCCTTCTTCATCCAATTCATTAATTTCTTTAATTCCTACACTTAATGCAATTTTCTCAACATCCAAAGGAAAAATAATATTGTTCATAGCACTTATCAAGGCTTTTGCACACAGTGTCGGGTCAGACGATTTTCTGAAGTCTTTGTTAATCAACTCTTAGCCTCATCTTGTTCCTTTAATACTCCCATTAATGCTTCCATTTGCCTTAGAAGTGTTTCTTGTGACTCTTTATTAAGTTCTTCAAAATTCCGGAAAAACACCAAAGAATTATCGGGTGTCCCCATCTTTTCTTTCTCAGAATCAACGAGATAATCGATAGTGACATTCAAGGATTTTGCAATTTTTGCGATAAGTTGTGCTGAAGGTTTAATATTCGGGTCATTTTCAATTTGCCATATATAACCCTTCGACGATCCAACAGCTTTAGCTAATCCTTCAAGGGTAATTTTGCGTTTTGTCCTTTCTTTTTTAATCTTTTCAGATAGTGTCATTAAATATTCTCCCTTCATTTGTGTTTTTATAATATCAGAGAAAGTTTGGTATAACAATATTTTTCTTGACATCAGGTATTGCAATAACTATATTACAAGTAAAGCTATTCCAATACTTAGGAGGTGAAAAAATGGCAAAAACACAGAAAGGCAAAAAAATCGTTCCGGTGAGGCCTTACAAAAAAACCAGGCCGGGTGGAAAGAAAAAAACTGTCCCCGTGAAACGCCATAGACGTTCAACCCCCGAATAAAGACGGGGAAAAGAATGGACTAAACAGATATTGGCACCCTCTTTCTTTGTACTAAGTAGCCCATCTTATCAATTACATGTTGTATAATATAGCTAACTTGAAAATAATGTACGAGAATGCGTTACAAGCGGATTATATCTTAGCAAATAGATGAAAAACAGAGATAAAGATCAATATATCTCTATAAAAACAAAAAGCCTCAAAAGGAGAAATTAAAATGACCAATAAGAAAATGACTATAACGTTTTACCCAGTGGGGAATGGAGACACTTCTTTGATTAGAAATGATGACGGTAAACATTTGTTGATTGATTATAATAATATCAGTGAAGCTGAGAGTGACAATGATGACAGAATATTTTTAGAAGATGAGATCAATGAAAAACTCAAGGGCGTAAATCTTGATGTTCTTATGATTACACATGCTCATGATGACCACTATCGTGGTTTTTCTGACTTCTTTTGGTTAAATTGTACTGAGAAATATCAGAGCAATGAACGCAAAAAAGTTGTCGAGCTGTGGGTTCCTGATGCAATAATCTGGGATACAGGATTAAAAGGTGAAGAAGAATTGTTACGTAGGGAAGCCCGTTTCAGGCTGTTAGATGAAAAAAAAGGCATTATAGTTTTTGGTGAATCTGATTCATTAAAAGAATTTATCAATGATAGTGGAAAGGCTACCTATAATGAAGTGAAGCACCTAATCAAAAAACCGGGGGAGACAATCAGTAAATTTAGCGGATTTGATATTTTCATACATTCTCCACATTCATGGGTTACGGAGAACGAAGAAAATAAAAATAATAAGTGTATAGTAATACAAATAGATTTCCGCATAGATTCGGGATCAGTAACAAAAGTTATTTTTGGAAGCGATGCGGAATCCAACGCTTGGGATAGTATATATACAAGTACAAAAAACAACAATAATCTTGATAAAATAGAATTCGATGTTTTTAAGCTATCCCATCATTGTAGTTATACTGCCCTGAACATGGACGAGAAAGGAGACCAAATTACTGAGCCTACTAAAAATATTAAGAAAATATTTGAGGAGCACGGAAATGATAAGTGCAAATTGATAGCATCCTGCAATCCTATACCCTCAAAGGAAGATAGGGAAGATTCCGGCCCGCCGCATTATCAGGCAGCTGAATATTATAGAAAGATAAGAGATGAAAAAGGTGGAAATTTTGAAGTTACAATGCAACAGCCAAGAGGAACCAGAAACATCAATCCTGTTATTATCGAAATAACAAAATATGGCCCTCGCTTTGACAAATTAGCGGCTATGGGTACTATAGGATCTGGTAGAATCACTCAAACCAAATCTGAGAGGCAAGGATGATGAGTTTTTACGAAATCTTACCATTTGACGACGTACATGTCTTTCCTGATGAATTAGCCATCATTAAATCAGCTATTCTTCAGTGTTCTGGTAGTCTTGGGGGATTGTTCAGTTATGAAACTGAAGGATTTTTGGGAGAAGCTGAAGCGATTGTTTTGAATATTCAAATTGATGTTCCCACTCGATCTCCATTTGGTGTTTTAGAAGAAGAGAAAATAGCAATATCTTATAGCAAAAACAACAATGAGGGACTTCAAGCATATGCCTTGCGAAAGGACTTTCCGAATTTACCCCATTTGAATTTAACTTATAAGGATGCACCTAAATCGCTTTGCTTGTTTGATGTTCCCGCTATGGATAAAATTTATAACGAAAGCCTTCTGCATTTCATAATAAGGGTAAAACAGTGGTTAGATAGAGCGGCAAGTGGCGAACTTCATTTGGATGTACAGGCAATGGAACCGTTTATTATGGGAGGTCTTGGACATTTCGTCTTTGATAGCGAAACATGGGAAAGAATTATTAGCTGCTCTTCTGATTATGAGCTTTATCTTTCAAGACCTGCGGTAACTACAAGGAAGGATAACCATTACGTCGAAGTATGTTCTGCTGACATCGGTAAAAAAGGCCCCCAAACCCCTTTTGCCTTCTTGACTATGAAAGGGAACCCAACCTCTGATCAATGTATTAATTATTTGCCAAAGAATTACTTGGAATTGCATGACTTATTAGACAAGAAGATTGCAATTAATTTGGATGAAGAAATATTTAACTTTATCTCCACTATTTATGGGAAAGGCCTGTCCAAGAAATATCACGACAAGAGTCTCATAATTATAATCTGTATACCGAGGTTGAACTTGGAGGGAATGCCGGTTGACCATGAGATAGTAGTTTTTCAACTACTACCATCTAATGTATTAACCATAGGCAAAGCATTAGGTTGTATCCATGAAATAAAGAGAAAAAATGAAACTATCCACGTACTTGAAAATAATATAAACAGAAAAAAAGAGGAACTGGAAAAGGTAGTCCCTGTGCCATTTTCAGTCATTCGTCCCTTTTCACAAAAACTTGCCAAGGAAATGGCGGGCATAACAGAAAATATTTCTGATATAACAATTTCCGCTGTCGGTCTCGGTGCATTGGGCTCTCAAGTGGTCTTAAATTTGGCAAGACAGGGTTTCTCAAAATGGAAATTGATCGACAATGACATTCTTTTGCCACACAATTTTGCAAGGCATGATTTGAGCGCATACTTCCGAGGGGAAATGAAAGCTGAAGCCTTGGAACATGAATTAAAAGTGATACTAGAAAAGACCGAAGTAGAATCTTACGTTCAAAAAATTGATGATATTTCAAGCAAGAAGGAAGAGAAGAAAATATTTGAATCTGAAATTTTGATAGATGCCACTGCCTCGTACTCAGCTTTTCTTAAGTTGGCATACAGAGATGATATAAGACCCAGGAATATTAGCATTTATTATTGCAATGGTGGGCTTACTTCTGTTCTATTAGCTGAAAATGAATATAGAAATATTCGTTTAGATGATATTGACTTGCAGCTTAAGATAAAAGGTCTTGATCATGAAAACATAAATAATATTTATAGAACAAGAGAAGAAAATCAATTGATTTATTCTACTTCTTGCAGTAGCCAGACAGCTGTGGTGGCTCAGGATTGTGTTGCTATACATGGCGGTATATTAACGCGTCAAATCAAAAAAGTTATTTTTAATAAAACCGCGCTTGCTTATATCAACTCAATATCTGAAGTCAACAGCTCTGTCAAAGTAACAGAAGTCATTCCATCTGAAGTAATTGTGAAAGAACAAGATCTGTGGCAATTTAGAATCAGTCAATTTGCAGTTGATGAAATGAATGAATACCGCAATCAAAAGTTGCCAAATGAAACAGGTGGAGTTTTAATTGGTTGGATTAATAGCCATGAAAAAGTTATCTATATTGGGAAGGCACTTCCAGCGCCTCCCGATAGTAATGAGCGTCCATACTCTTTTATTAGAGGGAAAGATGGACTATATAAAAAAGTCCAGGAGATAAAAGGAATCTCTAACAATGATCTGTATTATGTTGGTGAATGGCACAGCCATCCACACAATGCGTCTGTTAGTCAAAGCGGATCTGATCGAAAATCTATAGTAAAACTCTCAGAAATTATGCTGGAGGACACTTTGCCTGGAGTGATGATCATTTTGGGGGATAGCAAAGAATTAGGATGGTATGTTTGCTTAGGATGAGGAAAATGATTTCGTTAAATTTCATCGAGAAAACATTCGACGATTATGAAATTAAGGCAAGACTTATTCCTGGGATTATGGCAAATTTATTAATTATCTTTCTTGGTCTTGTAGTACCCGCAGATTGGAACGTTAAGTCACTTATCTTGCTTAGTGAATCGGTTGCTTGATGAGGAGGGTGAGGAAATGAAATTTCCTGTTGATTCATATGAAATAAAGGCTCGTTATGCCCCCGGTTTGCTTTTGGCCCTGCCAGTCATAGTGACATTCTGGACTTGCTTCCGGATCGAGACGCAATTGATTTCTAATATATTTAATGGGATTTCATCCATGGTCGTTTGGTACATCTTGTCTGTATATGTTCGTTACAACGGAAAAAAGATCGAACCGAAGCTGTGGAAATTGTGGGATGGCGCTCCCTCAACTGTTCTTGTTTCTTGGAAGGATAATCGTCTCGGCCATAATTTAAAAGAAAAATATCATCAAATGGTCATTGTAGATCAGGGGTTACCGATGCCAACAAAAGCAGATGAGGATGCTGGACCTGAGAAAGCGGCTCAGTTAATTGACCAAGCTTTTTCCAGAGTAAAAGGTGTTATCCGGAAATATGATAAGAATGGTTTGTGGTTCATTGCAGATGCCGAGTATGGTTTTGCAAGAAATCTTTTTGGTAGCAGAGTAGTATGGTTGATAATCTCTATAGTAATGACTGTCATTTCCGCTGGGTTCCTCTGGCAAAAATTTGACAATCTCATCTTGGTTGGTTTTATTATTGATTCCCTTGTCATTATCGGATGTGTTGTTTTTGGATGGTTCATCCTACCGAAACTGACCAAGCAGCTTGGTTTTAGATATGCTGAGCATGCATGGGAATCCTTTTGTAACATTGCAGAAGAAAGAGCTCAAAACCAATAAGGAGGTATGTAAATATGCCTAAATTCAGGGTAACTGTATTTGACGTAGAACATGGGTTCTGTGCTTTCATAAAATCGCCTACCGGAGTTGCAGAGGGGGCGCGTCTACACTCCTCGACAAAAGACTTCTTTCTGTAAAACAAGGAGGCAGTAAAAAGCAATAGCCTAAAAGGGGAAATCCCATGTTGACATATTTCTCAAGCAGCATATGGGCATCACCGGCGCAGACGCTGGTCAATACTGTAAATGTAGTGGGGGCGATGGGGCTTTTGGGATCATAAATAACAGAAGGATTGCTGTTATAGGTATTGTGGGTGATAAGGAAATGAATAATTTGAAAATGTTGAAGATTTGGAATGGATATCTATCTGTTAGAAAAGATTGATGGTAAACTCATAACAAATATAAAATTGCAGGGGGAGTAAATGGCCGAAGATCCTCAGGAATGGTTAAGGCAGGCTGATTACGATATGGATACAGCAGAATATATGTTAAGTGGAGGGCGATATTTCTATGCTGTTTTTATGTGTCACCTGTCGATAGAAAAAGCTCTCAAGGGGCTTTTTCATGCGTTATACCGCCGAAGACTCACAATCTTATTTATCTGCTGAATAAAGCAGGTATCAAACCACCGGAGTCTGTCGGACGTTTTGTCGTGAAGCTCAATGAAGCCAGTGTTGCGACAAGATACCCCGAGAATATTGAGAAATTGGGGAAAGATTACACACAAACTATTGTTCGGGACATGGTAGCAAGGAGCAAGGAGGTTTTGGCATGGATAAAAGCGCAGTTTTAGAAATAATTTCTCGTTTTAGAAAAGCGATAGAAGCCAGAAATATCAAGGTCAGTCGATTAATACTCTTTGGCTCTTATGCCACAGGGGAATTCAGGGAGGGCAGTGATATTGACCTTATCGTTATATCTGATGATTTTGCGGGTAACGATTACTGGCAGCGAATCGATATTCTTTCAGATGTCGTCTATGAGATTTTTGAACCCATCGAGGTCATTGCCATGACTCCCGATGAATGGAATAATAGAGAATCCGTCATGGTTGATTACGCAAAAGAAGGGGAGGTAATCTATGCCGCCGCATAAAGAAAGTAATTGCTTGTGAAATCAGGGGAAAAATCAGGGGACATCATACTTATTAAAAATCTCTAAGAGATGTTTGAACGGGGGGTGTGGATTCCCAATCAAGTTGGGAATGACAGCGGTGGAAAGGCTATCTTTAAAGCTACTTTTGTATATATACTTGGAGGCATATGCACGTGAGCAAACCAATTACTGCCTCAATTCTATACAATCTCGTTCAGTGCCCCCATCGCGTTAGCATGGATCTGTTCGGCGATCCTGCCCTGAGAGACCCCATAAATCCATTCGTGCAGCTTTTATGGGAAAGGGGAAACGCTTTCGAGCAGGAGGTGATAGAGGGGCTTAAGCTGCCTTTCACCAATCTTCACACTTACTATGGTGATGAGAAAGAACGATTCACTATGGAGGCAATGGAATGTGGTGATAACCTCATTTACAGTGGCCGCATAAGTGCCGACGGTCTCGTTGGTGAGCCGGATATTCTGCGACGATGTGGCAATGGTTACATCGCTGGTGATATCAAGAGTGGTGAAGGTGAGGAAGGGGGCAGTGAAGACATTGACGGAAAGCCGAAGAAGCACTACGCGGTCCAGCTTGCTCTATATACGGATATTCTTGAACGATCAGGATTTTCAGGCGGGCGGATTCCCTTTGTCTGGGATGTGCACGGAAAAGAGGTTGAGTACATTCTTGATGCTCCGCGAAGTTCACGGAAACCGGCCACCCTGTGGGATGAGTATCAATCTATTTTAGAAACTGCACGTCAATTGGTGGTCCAGACTGGAGATTCTCTTCCGGCGTTCGGCAGCAGATGCAAACTCTGTCACTGGTACACGGCATGTACTAACAGATTGGAAGAACTCGATGATTTAACTCTCATTCCTGAATTAGGAAGAGTCAGGCAGGATAACATATTAACATATGTTGATTCTGTCAGGGATTTAGCACAAGCCAACCTGGAAACATTAATAAATGGTAAAAAAACGATTATTCCCCGTATTGGAGCTGATATGCTGATAAAGTTTCAGGAACGTGCCAGACTTCAGAAACAACCCGGGGCAAGGCCGTATTTGAAGGAAGTATTTAATCCGCCAGATTCGGATTTTGAACTCTTTTTCGATGTTGAAACCGACCCGATGAGGGATATTTGCTATCTTCATGGTTTTGTCGAACGTCATGGCGGGGACAATGGCACGGAACGATATATCGCTTTTCTCGCAGAAGAACCAACATCGGAGGAAGAAGAAAGTGCGTTTGGTGAGGCGTGGGCTTATGTAAAAGACTGCCGGCCATGTGCGGTTTATTACTACGCCGCTTATGAACGCACTATCTGGCGTAAACTGCAGAAGAGGTATCCTCATGTTGCAACGGAAGAGGAAATAGAAGAGATGTTTGAACCTGCAACTGCCGTGGATCTGTACCATCATGTTGTAAGGCCGAAAACGGAATGGCCGACTCGTGATTATTCTCTTAAAACTCTTGCATCATGCCTTGGTTTCAAGTGGCGGGATGTGAATCCATCAGGGGCCGCGTCGATCGAGTGGTATCATCGCTGGGTTGAGGGTGGCGACACCGAAATTCGCCAGCGGATCCTTGACTATAACGAGGATGATTGCGTGGCCATGAGAGTTTTGCTGGATGGTATTAGAGGTTTGTCTTTGCGATAGGGGGGACAGTTAAGGGGAAATAGGAATTACAACACTGATATCCATCACCGCCGTTCCATTCGATTAAAGGGGTATGATTATTCACAGGCAGGATTATATTCCATCACCATTTGCACGCAAAACCGATCGTGTTTGTTCTGGAAAATTGAAAATAGGGAAATGATTGATAAATGGTGGAACGAATTGAAATATAAATACAGGAATATTGAATTGCACGAACAAATCATTATGCCAGATCATTCCCACGGCATTATTCAAATCATCAATAAAACCGTACCCGTAGGTTCGCCCCTACATGTGATGATTCAATGGTTTAAAACGATGACCACCAATGAATATATTCGTGGCGTAAAAAATAATGGTTGGTCACGGTTTAACAAAAAATTATGGCAACGCAATTATTACGAACATATTATCCGTGATGAAGAATCCTGTTATCAAATATCGGAATATATACAAACCAATCCCATGAAATGGCAGGATGATAAATATTATGTCTAAAATCACCGAATCCGAAATAGAAAAATTCGCCATTGAACTCCTTGAAAAGCAGGGCTACCAGTACATCTACGCCCTTTCCATCGCCTCGGATGTTAATCAAGCGCCTCTCCCTCTGAGAGAGACGGAAGAGAGGGTTATACAATGAAAAAAAAGAAGAAAATCCCGGACAATCAGATTGCTGTATATCAGACCCCTGAGGGGGGTGTTAATATAGAAGTGCTGTATGCCAATGAAAACATCTGGCTGCCTCAAAAACGAATGGCGGAACTGTTTGGGTGCAGTGCGGACAACATTTCTTTGCATCTGAAGAATATCTATAAAGAAAAAGAACTCGATGAATCTTCAACTGCCGAGGATTTCTCGGTAGTTCAAATCGAAGGAAAAAGGGAGGTTTCCCGCAGTGTGACCTGCTATTCTCTGGAGGCTATTATAGCCGTGGGGTATCGAGTCAATTCGGAACGTGGTACACAATTTCGGCAATGGGCGATTACAATTCTCCAGAAATATATACACAAAGGGTTTGCCATTGACAGCGACCGTTTTAAATACGGTTCCCGCTTCAGCACCCGGTTTTTTGATGATTTACTTGAAGAAATCAGGGATATCCGCGCAAGCGAAAGAATGGCGTACCAAAAAATTACAGATATTTATGCTACTTCGATTGATTACTCTTTTAAGGCCGAAGATACAAAAATGTTTTTTGCCACAGTTCAAAATAAACTTCACTTTGCCATTACCGGGCAAACTGCCGCCGAAATAGTAGCCAAACGGGCAGATAGCGCAAAGCCCAATATGGGATTAACATCATGGAGAAAAGGATCCAAAGGTAAAATCATGCCAGGTGATGTTTCCATTGCCAAAAATTATTTAAGCAAACCGGAGATCAATCATCTAAACCGCATCGTCACGATGTATCTGGATTTTGCGGAATTACAGGCTGTTCGTAATATTCCAATGTATATGAAAGACTGGATTGAAAAGCTGAATGCCTTTTTAAAATTCAGCGAATATGAAATCCTGACCAATGCCGGTTCAATCAGCCATGAAATTGCTTTGGCCTTGGCGCATAAGGAATATGAAATTTTCAAGAAAGATCAGGATAAAAATTACATTTCCGATTTTGACCGCGAAGTAAAAATGCTTTTAGGCAAAAACAAAAACGATGGAAATGAACATGAATAAAATAACCGAAAGCACAATAGAAAAATTCGCCATCGAACTCCTTGAAAAACAGGGCTATCAGTATATCTACGCCCCTTCCATCGCCCCGGACAGTGAGAGGTGAATTCGGGGGACAGGAATTCGGGGGACAGGATACTTAATTGAAAACCTGCAGGAGATGTTCCCGGGAATTTGATCAAAGTAAATACGATGTTAATCCTTCAACGGAGATCGCCGATATCTTCCTTCAGGATATGGGTGTTGAAGATATTAACGATATCTGCCCTGAATGCAGGGAAGAACTCGGTGTCAAGAATCTTCTGGTGTTTGAGGAATAGGGGAGGGGGATTAGGAGGATAGGATGAAAAAACGTAAATCAATGAGAGTTTTTCCGGTTCTGGCCTTTGTTTTCATATTCTGTATGGCTTCGGTTACCACAACAGTCGCAAAACATCCGTCACCGGCAGGCAAAAAGTCGTCGCATCTGTCAGCGGAACAGCAAAAAGCGCGGTATGTGTCCATCCCGGAAAAACCGTCGGTCACGAAACATCAGGTGACGGTCAACGGGAAAAAGATTGCCTATACCGCCACGGCGGGTTTCCTGCCTTTTTACGACAAGAAGGGTGAGCAGAAAGCCAGTTTTTTCTATGTTGCCTACGTGAAAGAGGGGACTTCCAACCCGGCGCGCAGGCCGCTCACGTTTTGTTATAACGGCGGTCCCGGATCATCCTCTATCTGGCTTCACATTGCCGCCCTTGGCCCCAGAACAGTTTCGCTGGGCGACGGTATCCACATTCCCGATCCTCCCTATGGCGTGAAAGACAACCCCAACACACTGCTGGACCTTACCGATCTTGTTTTCATCGATCCTGTCGGAACGGGGTTCAGCCGGGCTATACCGCGGGACGATTTTAAGAAGTTCTGGGGTGTTGCCCAGGACGTGGAAAGTGTCGGCCAGTTTATCAGGACTTATGTTACCGAAAACGGACGGTGGGAGTCGCCGGTTTTCATTGCCGGCGAGAGTTATGGCGGTATCAGGACTGCCGGTCTCTCGTCATATGTTCAGGACATGGGGTTGTATCCGGCGGGACTTATTTTTATTTCACCGGCCCTTACCTATGCCACACTGATGTCGCAGATCGGATTGGACGTTCCTCATATTCTGAGCGTTTCCGAAATGGCGACAGCGGCGTGGTATCATCACAAAATCGATCCGCTATTTCAAAAGATGCCCCTGGATGAGCTTCTGGCGGAGGTTCGTGCATGGAGTTCGGGCGAATACGCCCAGGCGCTCTGGAAGGGCAACACCCTGTCTCCCGACAAGAGGCGCGATATCGCACGGCAGTTGTCACAGTATACGAGTATGCCCGTTGATCTCATCCTGTCATACAACCTGCGGGTACCGATGCTGACATTTATGTCCCACCTGCTCCAGGACGAACGGAAGGCCGTCAGCTACTATGACAGCAGGGTGGCCGGCCCCTGTATTAACAGTACCTTTGAGGATGACCCCCTGATGAATAATATCGGCGGGCCGGTAGGGGCCGCATTCAACGCGTACCTGAAGGGCGAACTCAAGTTTACAACCCTGGCAGAGTACGACAGGATTAATGTGAACGCGGAACCTTCGTGGGACTGGGGTTCGGGCGCGCGCAGTGAGGGGGCTGAAGACCCGAAGATGGGATATCCGGAGACGGTGACCAATCTTGCCCGGGCGTTGCGGAACAATGAACTGCTTCGCGTATTTGTGGGTATCGGCATGTTTGACCTGGCATGCGTCCATGATGCCACCATTTACGCACTCAATCATCTCGATATTCCCCCGGAACGCCTCGACAACATCCATGTTTTTACGTACCCGGCGGGACACATGATGTATACGTATCCGATTGCACATAAAAAACTTAAAAGTGATCTGTCAGAATTTTATGCCCGCGTGCTGAAAAGGGGCAAGAAAAAGTAATCGGAATTCCGGGGAAGGCATACTTAATTGAAGACCTGCAGGAAATGCTTGAATATTGCAGTTGAAGGCATGGATTACGGATTCCCGTTTTCGCAGGAACGACAGAGGGGAGGCGGGGGTGAGCTTTTAGTTATGCTGGAGGGAATGCGGATTACCTGCTTTCTTGCATTAGTGGTTTAAAAATATTCATATTTTAGTACTATAAGTACCAAAATGCCTCAATATTTAAACTCTCACTTAGGTAAAATAGGGACAAGTTTTCGGCACGGACAAACAATACCGGATCAAGGTCCGGCACATGGTTTGTGAAGCTCCCCGCCCACAGGGCAGGGCTGCTTCCCGGTAAGGAATATGTTTATTTTATATTGCGCCCCTTTACCCCGCCTACAATGCGGGGCTTACGGGATGCGCTCCCGGTCCATGGCACCCGCAGTTCAGGTAGGGAAACGGCGATTGATATAATTATGGCAAAACAAAAAACCACATGATTATGCCACAGGTCATTGGCGTGACGATATCCCTGGTTATCGATTGTTATAAAAAATAAACGGAAAGAAACTATTATGATGACATTACGACAATTTTCTGAGGAGCCATCCACAATTCCCACCATTACCAGTTGGTATCTGGCCGATTTGAGTTAAGCACAGGGCAACAAGAAGGAACCGTAAAATATGAGTTTCCTTGTCAATATACATGAAAGGAAATAATTGGAATTAAAAATGCGTTTTGAAGAGAGTGAAATCCTGGAATTGAAAAGATCAACTTCCGAATTGAAGGAAGCCTTGATTGCTATTTCTGCGATTTTAAACAAGCACCAGCGAGGTGAACTCTATTTCGGCATCAAGAATGACGGCACAGTCGCAGGACAAATGATAAGCGACAAAACACTGAGGGATATTGCAAAGGCCATTGGTGACCACATTGAGCCTGAGATTTTTCCTGTTATTCAGAATGTCAATCTCAGAGGTAAGGAATGTATCCATGTTACATTTCATGGAAATGAAGCGCCTTATTACGCTTATGGCAGGGCTTATACCAGAGTTGGCGATTCAAACCGTCAACTAAGCGCGAAAGAGGT
>JAUSPI010000058.1 GCA_030655775.1 Syntrophales bacterium | reverse complement strand
TTTTCTTCGCTCAGAACCATTTTGGGGACCATTGATAAATCGATTGACAAATCAATTCTGTAGGGTGGCATTTTATATGCCACCGTTTGCGGTCGGGTGTAAAACCCGACCCTACAATCTAAAACTCGTGCTAACGCACTCAAACAGTTAGATTTTCTTAACGCCGGTCACTACCACCATCTTTTTCCCAAAATGCTTCAATTCGCTGCGAAAAGACTTTTTGCAAACTTGTCAACAATGAGGTTTAATTTTCATGAAATCAAAAAACATTGTACTGATCGTAGATGATGATCGGACCCACCGCATTATGTTACAAACGCTTTTTGCTGGATGGGGATACTCTACCGTTGAGGCGGATGATGGTGATGCTGCCGTTGAAAAGGTCCAAAAACAGCCTTTTGACCTGATCTTAATGGATGTTCGCATGATAAGGGTCTCCGGGCTGGAGGCCTTAACAAAAATCAAAACCCTCAATCCCGCTATTCCGATCATTATTATGACCGCCTATTCATCGGTTGAATCCGCGGTGGAAGCGCTGAAAAATGGGGCTTATGACTACCTCACCAAACCTCTCAATTTCGATGAACTACGGTTCACCATGGAACGGGCCATGGATCACAGACAGTTAAGCGAGGAAAATCGCCTCCTTCGGGAAAGTTTGAGCTCCCAGTTTGACAGACAAAATATCATTGGCCGCAGTGACGCCATGGCAAAGCTCATGGAAACAGTGGCCCAGGTAGCTCCATCTGATGCGACTGTTCTGATCACAGGCGAGTCAGGAACAGGAAAAGAACTGATTGCAGGGTCAATTCACTTTAACAGCCCTCGAAAAGAAGGCCCCTTTGTGAAGATCAATTGTGCCGCCATCACTGAAACACTGCTTGAATCAGAATTTTTCGGTCACGAGAAAGGGGCATTTACCGGTGCCAATCGGCGTAAGGAAGGTAAATTTCGCCAGGCCGATGGAGGGAGTCTGTTTTTAGATGAAATAAGTGAAATGTCACTGGCTATGCAGTCAAAGTTATTACGCGTTTTACAGGAATTGGAGATCACCCGGGTTGGCGGTGAAGAGGTGATAAAAGTGGATGTGAGGGTAATAGCTGCCACCAATAAAGAGCTTCTACAGGAAATTGGAGCCGGTCGATTCCGGGAAGACCTTTTTTATCGTTTAAATGTTATCACCCTGAACGTATCATCTCTGAGAGAAAGGAAAGAGGATATCCCACTTCTTGCCCAGCACTTTTTAAAAATATTTGCCGAAAAGAATCATAAGAAAATAAAAGGGTTTACCCCGCATGCAATGGACCGTCTACTCAAATATGAATGGCCTGGAAACGTTCGAGAACTTATAAACACCGTTGAAAGAGGGGTAGTCCTTTCACGGTCGGAGTATCTTGATGAACATGATATATCGCTAATCGTTAGGGATGAAGATGAAGTATCGCTCCAGGGTGAAATGTCCGGTAATTTGCCTCTTGAGGAAGTGGAAAAGGCCGCTATATTAAAAACGCTGGAGCTGGTCGAAGGTAATAAAAGCGAAGCTGCCAGACGGCTCGGCATTACCAGGAAAACTCTTCATAAAAAGCTCAGGAAGTATCAGGTTATGTAGGGTGTTTGTTTTATGTTTTTTACTGGAACTTAAAGCTTTTGTCGGTAAAAATCTTCAAGCAGACGTCAGCGGATCATCGGAATCTATATAGAAAAAGGGATAGACAGTGGGGATTAACTTCTTATTAGTGGACGCACTTAATCTTATCCGCCGTGTGTATGCCGCTCAACCCGGAGATGACGGGCCGCAGCGGGTAAAGGATGCCCTTACGACAACCGTTCGGTCACTTCAGCGCGCCTTGCGGGAGTGCCGGCCGACCCATGCTGTTTGTGTTTTTGACGGTCAAGAGCCAGGTTGGCGCTATAAGCTGTATGCAGGCTATAAGGCCGGACGCACGCCTATGCCTGAAGCATTGCAGTCGAGTTTAAAAACGTTCGAAGAATCGTTTTTAGAACTTGGTGTTTCTTCACTGACCTTTCCAACATTGGAAGCAGATGATGTCATTGCCACATTAGCCGTGAAAGTGGCGCTGCGGAAAGGAAAAGTTATTATCCTCTCGACCGATAAGATGTTTCTTCAGTTACTTTCTGCTCAGATCAAGGTACGTGACCACTTTAATAAACGAGATATTGATCATGCCTATGTGATGGAAAAATTCGGGGTAAAGCCCGAACAATTTGTTGATTTTCTGGCGCTATCCGGAGACAGCACTAATAATATTCCGGGTGTGCCATCGGTCGGGCATAAAACAGCATCCAGATTATTATTGGAATTCAATGACGTAGACAATGTTTTGTCGGTCGCTGCCGTGATGAAGGGGAAAACAGGTGAAATGTTGCGTAAACATGCCGAAGAGGCGCGCATGGCGCAAACGCTCGTACAACTTCGTAATGACCTGGAGTTTGGTTTGAACCTCAAATTATTTAGATATACTCGCTAATTGTAACATATATGGTCGGGTTTTGGCTCCTGACCATTTCTTGTTCGTCGTTACAATCGGTGAGACAAGAACAAAAGATGTTGTCAACAAATAGAACTGTCCGGTTTTGTAGCAAATGAATTGTCCGCTTTTTGTTGTCCAGGAAGAGCCATGAAACAGGGAGTCATGAGTGGTGTTCCCTGGACAGATGACGAGCGGCGGACTTACGCTGCCTTTCCC
>JAUSPI010000057.1 GCA_030655775.1 Syntrophales bacterium | reverse complement strand
GAGAGCTTTGCATAATACCAATATTGTCATTGCGAGCAAAGCGAAGCAATCTCGCAACATATTGACAATTCATAAGATTGCCGCGTCGCTAAAGCTCCTCGCAATGACCAGAATTGCAGTTTTGCAAAACTCTCGTTATATCCCGCTGTCGGATAACCCTTTTCGAGTGAGCAAATCTTTGAAATCGTTGTTTGGTTTATAGCGACACCTGTGCCTTTCTATTATCTCTTTTTCACCGAATGGATCACATGCAAAAGGTTATTTTTCCACTTTCTCTAATTCTGTCTGTTTTTCTTTGGTTAAATCTACCTTATAAAATTCGCTATGTTCCGGCAATACCATGAAAAACTTGGAAGTATAATCGATTTCAATGTTTACATTTTGCATCTGACATTCAAGCATGTGCCCGCCCGCTTTTTTATCTTCAGTGATAAAGTGTAGATGATATCCCGGAACATTTATCCCTTTAACATAAGGCGGACACCGGAACCCTGCTATTGTTCCTTTTACATTATGAAATTCAAATATTGTCTGGTTCTTTACTGCGTCAATAAGGGGAGGATATGGTTTGGTTTGTCCCGGAACGCTTCTTGTCTTGATATATTTAAAAACCCCTTCTATTTTAATGGCATAGAAAATATTTTTTGTTGGTAATGAATTGTCTAAATATTTTTTTAGCTGGCCGTAGCCATTGGCCTTTTCCAATGTAATAGTTTTATCAGGTTCAAAGAACGTTACCACGGCAAATGGGGTTTTGGTCGAATCCCCGACACGGTATGCTATGCCGTCCGTCTTTACCTGATAGAATGTGCCATCCAATACAACCATCTCTCCGTCAAGGGCGTTAAAAGTGCCTAATCCGAAGGTGCCATGCTGCCTCAATTCCCCGCAGGTTGTTTCCCCGTCATAGACTCCTTCTAAAAGAGCGTCAATCGTTGACGTTTGAAATAATGCATCGGTGTCTTTTTGCAGATGCGAACATCCGCATACTGCTACAACCAGAAATGCCGATAACAATAAAAACAAATAACGAATAGTTTTCATCACTTCTCCTTAAATTCTGATTTTATGCTGGATTCTGACTTCTGACTCCTGAGTAGTTGCGTTTTATTTGTGTGAAGGGATGGTTTGAAGCACCCTGCTTATTATATGGGTTACTATGGCCTGGAGCCAGGCCGTACCGATGTATGAATTCTCGGAATCCAACCCTTTAATAAAATTTATATAATCGGAGAATTCTCCCGACCTGTCATGGATAATATGGATAAAGGAATCTCGGTTTTTAAAATCAATTTCCTCCTCATATCCTCCAATAAAACATTCTTCCAGTTTCGGCCAGTTTTCGAGCAGTTCTCTTTTCTGTCTGGAGAGAGTTTCCCATTCAGTCCCACTGAATTTTCTGTCACCAATTTTAATAGATCTTTCCATTTTTTCGGAAAGAACCCGGAAACGGGTCAATCTTTCTTTGATTGACAGGTTCAGCTTTTCTAATGCCCCGGAATAAAGTTCTGGACCAAATGCATCAGCTTGAAAGAAAGGCCGGCGAACATGGATATACCACTCCCTGAGGGCAAGCAGATTGGCTAAATAGCAGATGTTGTTATAAACTTTCTTTTTAATGTTTCTGTAAAAGCCTATTTCGAATTTTCCTTCAGAGGGCAGATCACCACTTCCGGTCAAAAGTTTGTTTCCTTCGGGACAATCCTCTCGACATATAGTTCCCGCGGCTATAATCGTGCCATAACCAATCCTCGCCGGGCCTACCATTCCTCCCTGTCCTCCGAGGAAGATAGGGGGCTGGTTTAGCATGACACCTCTGGGAACATCTCCGATTAGAGAAGCAGTTGCTTTATCCTGATTCGGTGTGTAATTAAAATGTATGTAGGAGCTCCCCACCTCGCTGTGATTTTTTCGATCGGTGCCTCCGGCCATGAAACAATCGCAGAAGTTTATCAAACTGCCAAGTGTTACAAAGGGGAAAAGAATCGTCTGTTTTAATCCGACAGTGTGTGCCCCGTTGGACTGTTCCTCAAGAATACAGCATTCTCTGACATGAGCGCCGGATGCCACATTTGCTTTTTTCAGGAAAACAGCCTCTTTAAAAAATCCACCCTTGAGTTCCACCTCAGGGCCAATCTGGCAGTCAACAATCGTAGCCGGTGATTCGTATCCCAATTTTGTTCCGGAACAAATTAAGGTTTTTGCGCCATATATCCTGGTTCCGCTGTGGAGTGTGACATTGTTTCCTGAAATCCTGTCAACATCCACCTCTTCTCCGATTTCAACCGAGAAAGGGGTCGGGATATTTACCCCTTTTCTCATCAACTCGATTACCCTGTCCGGAAACTCTGTTTCCATTTTCATTTACTATCTCCCTATGTGGATTTTTTACAAAGCCGATGAACTGTCCCGCGGCAAGCCACGGGGATTTAAACCCTGCAGATTTCGCATCGCCCTTCAAATGATTAGAGTAATCCGTGTAATCTGCGAAATCTGTGGACTAAAGTTTTTCCTTGACCTTACTCAGTATACTTTCCATTGTTTCACCGGCCTTGCTATTGATACATATATCGGCACTGCTGTCGCAGGAGGTTCTGTTAAGGTTGATTATGACCAGCTTGGCACCTGCCTCCTTGGCGTATACAGGCATATAGGCGGCAGGGTAAACAACGAGAGAAGAGCCGATTGCGATTAGGAGGTCACAGTTGTTGGAGTGGTATGTGGCATTTTGCAGGGCTTCCACCGGCAGCGCCTCACCGAAGAAAACAACGTCGGGCTTCAGTATGCCGTGACAGTTCTCGCAGTCAGGGACATTTTCGCCACCCTTTTTTAATCGCTGTTTAATGTCTGCCAGAGGATAGCATTCACCGCAGTTCAGGCACTTTACCCGTCTCATATTGCCATGCAGCTCAAACACCTTTTCGGGAGAATTCCCCGCTTTTTGGTGAAGGTTGTCTATGTTTTGGGTGATGACACATTCCAGCCTGTTGAGCTTTTCCAATTCTGCAATGGCCAAGTGAGCCTGATTGGGTTCAGCGTCCGCAATAAGACCACCTTCAACGAGAAGCTGCCACTGCTTTTTCCTTGTTTCAGGACTGGACAAAAACTTTTGAATGGTAAAATCATCCGGATCAAATTTACTCCATATTCCTCCAGGACTGCGAAAATCGGGTATTCCGGATTCGGTGCTGATTCCGGCTCCTGTAAACACTACCAGCTTTCTGGAGGCGACAATCATATTCGCTGTTGCGTCGATTTTTTCTTTCAGATCATCGTTTGTCATTTATTGTTCACTTTGCCTGTGCTGTAGGTCAGGAATACATCAAATGTAATGGAGTGTCAAGCCTGGCAGCACCTTCTCTTGTGGGTGAAATAATTTAAGGTTCTTCTCCAATGTAGTTTGAGAAGAGGGTCCAAGGATTCCAGGGGTCAAGGATTCAATGTAATCCAGGGTTGTCTTTCTTCCGTTCACTCGAATCCTTGAACCCTTGAACCCTCTGGTATTAATTACAGATAACGCACTTATTTTGCTTTAATTAACTTCAACTAATCGGGAGATGATCCTAAAATTATTATATTATTAGAAATAATAGCTCAACCAGATGAAGGCACTGTCGGAGGGTTCACTACGTAAACTGGTGTCCGGTATAGCGAAACTTCCATATTCTGTATCTCCCCCGCCATAATAAATATTGCCCCCAATCGTAAACTGGGCGTTTTGCGTCATATCCCAGACCGCCCGGGGCTGTAGTGATCCTGAAGGGTCTTCCACATTGTTGATTGCCGTTAAGTATATGGTAAATAAAGGGTGTAATTCCAACTTGATATGACCGGACAGATAATGTCGGCCCAGTGTGAATAGTTCTCCACGGCTGATACGCCCGGTAATGTGCGGATCATTGAATTCTTCCGTATACCGGTCGTGACATAAACCGTTAAAAAAATATTCCACGTATCCGTAAAAATTCTTCTTCAACCATACCCAGGAATAGTCAATATTGGCAACAAGGGAAAGATAATCGTTTTTCGTACTGTTTTTATCAAGGAATGTCCAGGTGGCATCAAGTCGCCAGGCAGTATCTCCAAGATATCCCCTGCTGCCGAAGCCAGCCACAGCGTCTTTGTAATGTTTTGCGGCCATAATATCGAATTCGGTAACGTCCCGGGCAATATGGAGCTTTCCTGCCAGAGAGGATTGACTCCATTCCACATCTCCGGTGTCAGGTTCACGCCGGGGCACATATAGAAACTGGAAGTCTCCTATTGTATCCGAAGAGAACTGAACAGCCGCCATGTCATCGCCGATTTTGTACTCGCGGTCAATGTCCGATGGAGCAAATGGATTAAAAAGATCCATAGGGTTAAACAACATGCCGTTTCCCCAGGTGATGGCCTGTCTGCCGATACGTATACTGCCCCATTCAGGCATTACCGTCAGATAAAGCCTGTCCAGGCGATGATAAGAAATATAGTTGTCATCTTCATCTATTGTTTTTGTTAAGTCCATGAGACGCCGTTTGTCGCTCGTGGAACTGCTGGTATATAAGCCGCTTCCGAAAACACCGGGGTAAAGACGCTGGAGAGCTTTTTCTTTCCGCCATGTATCACCGCCTGAAAAAACAGCCTCATAATGAGCAACAAAATCCACCGCCTCACCGTAAGAAAGCTTGCTTTTGAGTCGCACCTCTGTATCACCGTCATAGTAAGGATCGGTGCCCACTTCCTTAAAATATGATTCATTATCGGGCAATGAAACACTTCCCCGGACTTTGACATGTCCTCCCCATTCTTTATCAACAGACGCATATAGGGAATCATCCGATGACAGATGGTTTTCTGTCCTGCCATTCGTATTATAAGCTGTTTCAAGGCGTGCAGCCCACGAAGGAACGTGTATAATGAAGATTAAAATAATGAAAAGGAGAAGAACGAACAATTTTGACGTTTGCATACTCACAACCATTCATATTCGAAAATCAGGAGACATCATCTATTACATCGGTCATTCTGAACTGAACAGCGAGCACATTATTCTTCGAATTACTTCGTTCCCCGCAGCTTGCTGAGGGGAGCTTCAATTCTGGCTCCTGTCTTCTGACTCCTTGTCACTTTCTCTTTGTGTCACCAGCCACCTGACCATCCCTGATATGAATCAGGCGGCGTGCATAATCCATAACCATCTGATCATGGGTGGAAAAAATAAAGGTAACGTTTTTCCTCTCGTTCATTGTTCGCATCATCTCCAGCAGGCCTCTCCCCGTCTTGGAATCGAGGTTGGCTGTCGGTTCATCTGCCAGAACAATCGATGGATCGGATACTATAGCCCTGGCCACGGCGACACGCTGCTGCTGCCCGCCTGACAGCTCTGCGGGTCGCCGGTTATGCATCCCGGCCAACCCTACATCATCGAGCATGGCTTGTGCCCGTTCCCGCCGCTCATTTGTCGGTACACCCTGGAGCAGCATGACGAATTCCACGTTTTCCAGAGCAGACAGTACGGGTATAAGATTATAGGCCTGAAATACAAAACCTACATTGTGCAAACGCATATCTGCCAGTTCAGACTGGGTCATTTCCCCCAGGAGATTACCATTAACTTTAATACTGCCCGAATCAGGAGAATCCAGGCCGCCGATAATATTCAGCATGGTGGTCTTACCCGAACCGGAGGGACCTGCCAGAGCGACAAACCCTCCCTCCTGTATGGCAAGACTCACACCGTTAAGGGCTTTGACTTCCATCTTGCCCTGCCGGTATGTTTTTTTAACGTCTGTGCATTCCACAATGTTCATGGTTGTCTCCTGTAGCAGATTTCCGGCTTTCTATTAATTCAACAATTGATGGTCTCGTAAAAAGCCTCAAAAAGTGCCAGTTGTCATCCTGAACTCGTTTCAGGATCTCGCTTGTTTCAGCATCTAAACATTTCAATAAGTTAGAGACCCTGAAATAAATTCAGGGTGACAAAAAAAGACTTTTTACGAACTTATAAACAGTTGCCTGTCATAAATCTCTGTCAGTTGTGCGCCAGTGCTTCTATCGGTGTGAACCTTGCGGCTTTCACCGCCGGATAAATACTCACAACAAGTCCCAGGACAAACACAACAAGATTGGCGCCGATTACGTCCTTCACATAAAGTGCTGGATAAATTATCTTGGGAATACCGACAAATTCGGACCCTGCAGCAAGAGAAGACAGATCAATTCCGGTGCCGGAAAGAGCAATAACGCTAAGAAAACTGAAGATATTTCCAATAATCATGCCGATCATCAGGATGAAAAATGATTCGACAAGGACTTCTTTGATAACCCACCAGGGCTTCATTCCCAGTGACTTTAAGAGGCCAAACTCCCGCATCCGCTCGAACACCGCCATCAGAGTGGTGTTAACGATACCAAAGCCCATTGCGATGAACACGACGACAAACCATATAAAGATAAACCCGTCATAAATGCTCAAATAGGCAGTAATCAGCGGTAATAGTTCTCGCCATGTCTGAATTTCATAATCGGCCGAGGGCAGAGTCCTTCGCAGTGAATCCGCTACCGCGTCGACCTCTTTGCTGTCGGGCAGAACAACAGATATTTCGGAAATTTCGTTTTTCATCTTGAGCATGTGCTGTGCCGCTGTCCTGGTAACAAAAACGTATTGTTTTTCTGTTGCTTCCATTTCGGATCTGAAGATTCCCACAATACGAAATGATCGAGAAGCAATTTCGCGTTCCGTATCCTGAGACATGACAAGCATTTTACGGCCCAATTTTGTTTCAAACTTGTCCACGAGAGCTTTACCGACAACAATTCCATATTTATCATCCTGTTTGAGGTAACGCCCTTCGGCAACTGCCCCGCCTATAAATGAAACTTTTGCTTCCCGAGAGGGGTCTATGCCCACAAAGGTAACACCCGCTGTGTGACGTGCGTTACTGACAACCGCATTGACTCGAACTCTGGAGGTCCACCGGGAACCGGCCGGAAGCACTTTACCCAGCACGGTTTCCACATCTCGGGGATTGGTCATGCTGTTTTCTATGACGGGATCATCCCGGTACCCTTTATGATGTACCTGGATATGTCCTGTCAGGGTGGCTATACCGTTTCGAACCATCTCGTCGGTAATTCCTCTCATGAGCGCACCGAGAAAGATCATACTCCAGACCCCGATAATGATAGCGGTCATAATAACCGCCGTTCGTCTCGGGTTTCGCCAGATATTTCGCCATCCTAAACGAAGGAACATAGATAAACCTCTATAATTCAGAATTCAGGAGCCAGAATTCTGAATTAAATTTTCTTTTTTCATTCTGTTTACTGACTTCTGTCTCCTGACTTCTTGATTTCTGACTCCTGCTCCTCACACTGCCTTCATTGCCTCCACCGGCACAATACGTCTCACCTTAAGAGCCGGGTAAAGCGCAGTCAAAAAGGTAATGACAAGTACAGCCCCCGGTCCGATCAATACCGAGCGTAATGAAAGTCTTGGAAATATTCTATCGGGCATTCCGAACTGGCTCAATATGTCGGAAGTTCCCGAAATGACAAATCCGTGAACTTGAAAATACCAGGTTACCAACATTCCGAGTATAATACCGACACAGATTCCCACCAGTGTCATGGTTATTGATTCGATCAGGAGAAGTTTGGTTAAGCGTCCCGGAGTTGTTCCAATTGCCATAAGAACACCAAACTCTTTCGTTCGCTCAAATACCGACATGAGAAAGGTGTTTAAAATGCTGAAGGCAACGACAATAATCAGAATTAAGTAAAAAATGAACCCGCTGTAGAGATCCATCTGGATAGCTTCTACCAGGCCGGGCATCAGTTCCGTCCAGTCAAGAGCTACCAGATGATGTGTTTTGTCTGCATTATTAATATCGGCTACGGCAATCTTTTTTATTTTCTGTACATCATTTAACGACTTACCGAGAACCACGACCTCGTGAACCGCTCCACGCATATAATATACGTCCTGAAAGTTTTTAAGGGGAATCTGGATTGATGACCGGTCAAAATCGTCCTGGCCGGAACGGTAAATTCCCTTCACCTTTACCACGGTAGCCGCGACAGAACCATCCCTGCCCTGACCCAGAACGACCAGTTCGTCACCCAGGTCTACGTGCAGATTTTTTGCGAGAAGATTTCCGACAATGGCCTGATCTGTATCTTTATCGGAGAGGTATTGCCCCTTACGGATTAACTCTTTGATAGTGGAAACCCGGGCTTCCTTCTCAGGATCAATTCCTACGACGACAACGCCATACGTTCTATCTTTGGAAGATACCAGCGAAAAAGCGTTTGTCCTGTATGTATAGGCAGTCACTTCCGGTATCGTATCGAGAAGACCGCCTATTTTCGCCGGATCGGGAACAACCATGCGGATGCCCCTTTTATCATCGTACCCTTTGGCCTGCACCTGAAGATGGCCGGTATGAATTTTTACCGCCGAATTTATCATGGTATCATACGAACCGAATTGCCAGGACAGCATGAATACAAGCAATAAACAGGCAAACGCAATGGCGGATATCGTTAAAATTGACCGCCTCGGATTGCGCCAGATATTGCGCCATGCCATTTTAAAATCTATGGACATAGTTTTTTTATTCTACCTTGTGGGTGTCCTCAATGACGAGAGGGCAAATAACCTGTTCGGCAAGATTTTATCAAATGAAATCTTCATGTATTCTACAAGGGTATACTCATCCTTGACACCGTTTTTCTGCATCTTCCATATTACGGGAAAAACCTTGCCCCCCATCATCTGTATTTTGGAAGTGGTCATTGTCTTGACCGGTTGAAGATCCTCATCAAAAAATGCCTGTTCAAGAAAAATGTTGTCTTCCCTGATCTTGAGCTTCTGCATACCCCATATTACAGGTGCTTCCGGTTTCGGCATCGATTTGATCAGGTACACTTTTTTCCCTTCATGAACCTCTGTCCCGACAATCGTATGGGTATAATCATTGATAAGGCTGTCGGTCTTTGAAAGATCGTTGTTGGAAAAGTCCGATCCCTGCCAGGCCTGGGACATCATAGACGGCGGAAGCTTGATTATTCTGTTGATTTTGGGATTATACATCCACATCTCATTTTTCTTCTTAAGTGTACCGTTACCTCTATCCTTGGGGGGGGCAGTGATCCAGAATATGCTTTCTTCTTCTCCCTTGGTCCAGGCTTTGATTGTCATCTTTCTCTGCCAGTCCGGACGATGAATGGTCATTTCTATAGTGGAAACAGACGTTTTGCCGCGCATATATTTAAAGCTCTCATTTACCACTGACTGAGCATCCTGAGCATGTGTATTGGTTCCTGTAATACCGAGAAAGATTATACACAGCGAAACATATAAGATTGATTTTCTTATCATGCCGGCACCCTCCAAAGAAATGCCTTACCTCAAAAAGGTTTTTGCACCAGCATATCGGGTCTCAAAATATCTGCTTGAAAGAGAGGAAACACGGATTTTTTTGCCCTTTCCCGGTGCATGAATGAATTTATTGTTGCCTGTATATATACCGACATGCGAAACTCTTTTGCTTCCGGAGGTAGCAAAGAAGACCAGATCGCCCCTCTTCATCTGATTTTTTTTGATGTAAATACCTGCCCTGTGTTGTTCTTTTGACGAACGCGGTAGATTCAGGCCATTCAACTGATAAACGGCCATAGTTAATCCGCTGCAATCGAACCCTTCTTCCACTGAAGAACAGCCCCATCGATACGGGAGACCGATAAAGCTCTCAGCTGTTTCTACCAGCTCTTTCCTGAGATACCTGCTGGCATAAATTCGCTTTTTTACTACTGCATAGTCACTGGGACTGACGATGTAATATTCATCTATAATTGCCGCTGCACGGATACTTTCAGCTTGTCTGCGGGCTGTCTGTCTTGAGGGGAAATTACCGAAACGAACCTTATAGATGCCTGTTTTGTGAGCAAAGTAGTAGGCGTTTAACTCACGGTTTTCTAAAGCCTTGGTAAGCCGAACAGCATTGTCCAGATTTGAGAAGGCTCCTATCTGAATGGAATAGCCCATACGGGCCAGTCCTGTTTTCGGCATTTCCGGGCGCAAGCCGGGAGGAACAAAAGATTTTCTCCCACAACCCGCTATTAGCAGGATTAATGACAGGGCTCCTACAAGAGATGCCCATTTCAACGTACGCTTTATGGTCTGGGGTTCCTTTTTCTTGATCTTTTTCTTTGTGCCTCTGTGCCTCATAATACCATCACCGCGCTTATAAAGAAAACCTCATTTCACCAAAATTTGAACTGAACAGCGAGCGCATTCCCCGCTGCTTGCGGCGGGGTTAGCGAGCGAATAAAATCAACATTTTTCCTTAACAGTCGAAGATTCCCAGCAGCTTGCTGATGGGAGCTTCAATTGTATTCTTTACAAGTTCGCAAAAAGTCCTTTTTTGTCACCCTGAATTTATTTCAGGGTCTCTAACTTACTGAAATAAATAGATGCTGAAACAAGTGAGATCCTGAAACGAGTTCAGGACGACAAATGGTGCAGTTTATGACTTTTCACAAGACTATAATTCTTGGAATATCAAAAATTCTCTGTTATATTTCCAGTAGAGTAGATAGATGCGTGATGAGGAAGTGATAAGGGTAAATATGGAACACGACTATCTTGAACAGATACGAGATTATAATGTCCGTCAGGCATTACCCGTAGCAGAAAAAGCAGCGCTTCTGGTAATTGACGTGCAGGAATACTTTCGGACTATGGTTGAGCCCATTATGAAAAACCTTCTTGCCTTGATTGAGACGGGAAGGGAAAAAGGTGTGAAAATCTTTTTTACCCGTCATGGTCATTTTCAACCCGATAAAGATGGGGGTATGTTAGGAAAGTGGTGGGGAGACTTGATTGAATACGGATCGCCGGAATGGGAATTGCTCGGAGAACTCAATCCTTCTGAAAAGGAACCCGTTATAGACAAGAATCGCTACAGTGCTTTTTTTAACACAGATCTGGATGATCGATTACGCGGTTTGGGTATTGAGGATCTGATAATATGTGGTGTCATGACAAATTGCTGTTGCGAAACTACTGCCCGCGATGCCTTTGTCCGCGATTACCGGGTTTTCTTCGCCGCCGATGCCACGGCTACCGCCAATCGGGAACTCCATCTTGCATCGTTGAAAAACCTTGCTTTCGGTTTTGCGCATATCGTTAACACTGTACAGATATGCCGGCATTTTGGGAAAAGTGTGGAATTATCGCCGGATTCACAAAAATATAGTGAGGATAAATGATGGAAAAGCAAAAATTTATCTCCGAAAAGGACATAAAGTATCTTGAAGGAATTATGGAAAAAGAAAGGATTTCCCAGGGGATATCTAACCGCGAATTACACTCTCACGATGAATCTTTTCATTCACCATGTTTGCCCGAGGTGGTGCTGTGGCCCCATAGTACAGATGAGGTAAGCAGAATAGTGAGATATGCCTTTGAAAACAATATTCCGATAACCCCTTGGGGCGCAGGGACGAGTCTCGAAGGGAATCCTATACCCGTTAAAGGTGGAATTGTTCTTGATTTTCAGGAAATGAATAAAACACTTGCCATTCGCCAGGAAGACTTTCAAGTGGATGTTCAGCCCGGTGTTATTTATAAAGAACTGAATAAAGATCTGGGTCGCCTGGGGTTATTTTTCCCTCCTGATCCGGGAGCCGCCGCAACCATAGGAGGAATGATTGCAAACAATGCAAGTGGCATCCGTACAGTAAAATATGGTGCTACAAAAGACTGTGTCATGAGATTAGTGGTCGTAATGCCTAACGGAGATGTTTTAAAAATAGGAAACAGGGCGCGAAAAAGCTCTTCAGGGTATGACCTTGTTCACCTTTTTATCGGTTCTGAAGGAACGTTGGGGGTAGTAACCGAAGCAACACTGAAACTGGTGGGACTGCCGGTCAATTTCATGGCTGTCAGGGCCACTTTTCCTACAATTAAGGATGCAACGGCCACGGTTTTTCAAATTATGTCTTCAGGTCTTACACCTTCCGCAATGGAATTTCTCGATTCCGAAGTTGTGAAAGTTATAAACCAGGACCGTGAGCTTGCTCTGGAAGAAAAGCCCACACTTCTCATGGAGTTTGATGGATACAGTGAACGCGGACTCGAAGAAGAGATGAATTTTGCTGAGGATATATGTCGGGAGAATAACTGCTTGTTTTTAGATAAAGGTCTTGGCCTGGAAGAACGGAATCGGTTATGGGAAATCCGACACCTGGTTGTAGAATCCATAAAAAGGAACCACCCCGGTCTTGAAATGTTAATTATGGATGTTGCGGTACCTCTTTCCCGCTACAGTGATATGGTGTTATTTATTAAGGATAGGGTTCGGGATTTTCATGCCTATGTTTTCGGTCACGCGGGTGACGGCAACATACATGTAGCGATAATGGATGACCCTCAGGATGAGAAAAGATGGGATTCTGTGGAAATGGTAAATCGTCTTATTGTCAAAAAAGCCCTTGAATTTGAGGGGACATGCACGGGAGAACATGGAGTCGGTATAGGCAAGAGAGAGTTTATGGACATGGAACACGGTAACAGCCTTGAAATTATGCGCAAATTGAAGAGCCAGCTCATTGATCCGTCAGGAATTATGAACCCCGGGAAAATGTTTTTTTAAGAGAATATCCTTACGGTCTTTGCTTTCGTAAGAAGCTCTCTACACCACAAAAATTGACAAAGAAGTTATGATATTGGTTTGCAGATTCATGACTCCAGACTCCTCCCTGTATTCAGGGCAGAGATCGTTTATACCCTCACCGATATCCGTTTCCCCTCTGTCATTTCCGTGAAAACGGGAATCCAAATAATCCACCAACTCCATCGCAGGGCTGATATTCAAAACGTCTTCTTCAAATTCTCTAAAACATTTTTTGCAGGTCTTCAATTTAGCATACTGTCATATGGTTATTTCAAGCATCCGCCGCAGTCCGGTTAAAGGCGTTGCGGAGGCACTCTTCCATTTGGGTAACTTCTTTATCTGTGAGCTGTTCAAACTTGGCCTTGCGCTTGTTCTTTGGCAGTCGGCCATTATTTTCAATGCACAATCGAATAAACAGATCGATGAGCCGATCCGGCATGTCTACGATGTCCCTTATGGCAAGTTTAGCCTTGTCATAATCGAGAATAAAATCCAGTTCTGACACGAGCTCATTCTCAATGGTATCCTGGATAAAACCAAACAGGCGCTCGGCTATGGCAGTCATGTCGATATATTTGTAGTGTGCTGCCGTCTCATTCTTGACCTCCATACTTCCATCACTGTCCAGTTCGTAATCTACTAATGGTAACAGATGTCCTGAGAAGAGCTCCAGCGTTTCGTCGTATTCCTTAATCTTGCGAAGCATGGTAGCCGAGATCGGAAAGATGAAATCCTTCGGGGTAAACTGCCTTTTTGCCAGAATGTTGTGAATCAGAAAACGATGAATGCGTCCGTTACCGTCATCAAACGGATGCATAAAGACGAAACCGAATGCTATTGCTGCAGCAGTGATGACAGGATGGATTTCGGAAGACATCATGCGCTTATACGCATAGAACATGCCATCCATGAGCTCCGTAATATCTTCCGGTTTGGGTGCTACAAAATGAACCAGCGCATTACCGAAACTCACTGTTTGTCCAACGTAGTTCTGGTCCGTACGAAAGTCGTCGTTGGTAAAACGTTCATCAACTGTTGCCTGCTGAAGTTCTATCAACGATGGTTTGTTGAAGAACTCTCTGTCATCTGCCAATCTGAGCAACTCAACAAATCGTGCAGCTCGTTTCTGATCCGGTGTCGCCCGCTCAATTTCGAATGAAGATTTTGTTTCCTTGGTGTATAGATAAGAGACAGCCCGCCGCAGGACTTCTTTGGGATAGTTCCCAACCACTCCCATACCTTTTTTGTCTAACTGAAGGTCGATGCAATTCTTCAGAATATCAGTTTGTCGGATCATAGGACAGAAACGCCGGTTGCCCAAAAGATTATCAGTAACCTTTTGCCGCCGGTGCGGGATGCCTTTGGCAGTGTAATACCTGGATTGATCGAGGAGGTCCACGTAATTGGTCACCCTGGAGGGCTCTAAATCAAGTTCTTTATCCACAAGAAACTCATACAGGAACCAGATCTTTCGTGCATACTTCCCGGTTGGAGTCTTCTTTATGAAGCGTTCTATCTCTTTATGGTCAACCACTGAAAAAAGAGCGTCGAGAATTTCCAGATTTATTCCTTCAAACTTAAGGGCGAATGTCAAATGATTCCCCAGTTTATCACCTGGATCATATTTCTTGGTGTAGGTCTCCGTTTTCCGGTGTTTGTCAATGACTGCTTTACGCCTCCCTTTCTCAGCTATAAATGACTGAACATAGTGTGGAATGACGTCAAGAGAATACCGGCGAACTAATTCGCTGTAACCGACAGGTTTAAGCCCTTCAGTTGGGTTGATTTCTATATTTTTCACTGACTCACCGTTTCAGGAAATGTTTTTCTGTAGAAAAAAGTGTTTAAGGAGACCCTATTGTAGCAAAACGCATTATTTTTGCAAGTATTTTTAATTAATGTGATGTTTGTACCTGGATTCGTGGAAAAATGTGTTTTGTGGTGAAAATATACATTTATTCCACTTTACATGTTTTAAAACGCTTTTTCCGTGAAAAACATGTTGGTTTTCTTGCGATCTGTTTCGCGGTCGATCTGGTGGTAGAATCCATAAAGAGGAACCACCCCGGTCTTGAAATGTTAATTATGGATGTTGCGGTACCTCTTTCCCGCTACAGTGATATGGTGTTATTTATTAAGGAGATGGTTCGGGATTTTGATGCCTATGTTTTCGGTCACGCGGGTGACGGCAACATACATGTAGCGATAATGGATGACCCTCAGGATGAGAAAAGATGGGATTCTGTGGAAACAGTAAATCGTCTTATTATCATAAAAGCCCTTGAATTTGAGGGGACATGCACGGGAGAGCATGGAGTCGGTATAGGCAAGAGAGAATTTATGGACCTGGAACACGGTGCCAGCCTTGAAATTATGCGCAAATTGAAGAATCAGCTCATTGATCCGTCAGGAATTATGAACCCCCGGAAAATGTTTTTTTAAGAGAATATCTTTACAATCGATCATAAACCTTAGCCGCACTTAAACCAAAAATTTTACTCATGTCATAGTTTCCTTCCCGGACTGCTTTCAGAACTTTTTTCCTGCGGGACAAAATCGAACACATTACGCTCTTGAAGACATTTAGCAAGGTCATTATGTTCACTTGACACAGACCAATTAGTGTTGTATTTAAAATACAACACTAATTGGCGAGAGGTGTGATATGGAGACAAGGACGCCTTTTGGAGCGTTTTTTAAAGAAATGAGGAGAAAAAAGGGGATTACTCTTCGAAAGTTTTGTTTAGAGCATAACTTTGATCCCGGCAACATCAGCAAGCTTGAAAGGGGTGTTCTGCCCCCCCCGACATCCAGGCAAAAACTTGAAAAATATGCCCTGGCACTGGAAATTAAAGAGGGCTCTGATGAGTGGTATAACTTTTTCGATTATGCGGCGGCAAGTGCAGGGCAGATACCGTCCTACATGATGAGCGATACGGAATTAGTAAAAAAGTTACCTCTCGTGTTTAGAACCCTGAGAGGAGAAAAGATCAGCCCTGAAAAACTGGACGAGCTTGCAGAACTCATACGGAAAACGTGATGATCAATCTTGACGTGAGGTTCCTTCCTTATTCTGAAATCAATGAATTCCTTCCCGATGTTATGCCACTCATAGATAAGGCAAAGAGTAATGGTGTCTCGAGAGAAAATTATCTTGACTATGCAAAAGACAAACTTGCGAGCATGCTTGCACCTATTTTTCAAGCCTCGACCGATACGATAACCAGAAGAATCGACTACGATTCCCTGATGACCAAGGTGCCCTGATTATCTTCTCTGTACTACCTTTTTGATTGTTTTATAGACCACAATGTAGATTCCTGCCCAAACCTGCCACCCATTCCTGAACAAAACTGCCACTGATTCCTGGTGAAACCTGCCACCCATTCCTGAGGAAAGTTTACCACTTTTCAGGTCATTTCAGGAATGCAAAAAATAAAGTTTAATCATC
>JAUSPI010000056.1 GCA_030655775.1 Syntrophales bacterium | reverse complement strand
GCAGAAATTACGACATATATCCGGAATTCCAGGTAATGATTGATAAGCTCCTGGAGCTTAAAAACCAGGGAACGAATATCTATTTATTTGAAGGAAACCACGATTTCTTTCTTGATGAATTTTTCGGCAATCACGGTATCCATGTTTTTTCTGATGGAGCCGCCGTCGATCTGGATAAAAAGAAAGTGTTCGTATCCCACGGTGATACAATAGATACAACAAATAAATCATACTTGCTTCTGCGCGGATTCTTGAGAAGTAAAGTATTTTATATGATTCAAAAAAAACTCCCTTCTGCTCTTCTATGGAAGATTGCCAGGATTAGCTCTAAGACGAGCAAAGATCATCTGGCCCGGCCGCCTGAAGGACTTGCCGATAAAATGAAGGCATTTTCCATGAAAAAATTCAGTGAGGGTTTTGACGCCGTTATTCTCGGGCATTGTCATCAACCCATCATTGAGCACTATGTGATAGATGGCAGGAAAAAGACATTCGCTGTTCTGGGTGACTGGATCAGCCATTATTCGTATATTTTGTATGATAATGGCGACTTCATGCTTACTTTATACAAATCATAAACATTTGTTCGGGCACTGAATAACAAAACATGGACAGATATCGTCATATATGGTAGCTACATTTCCATATTTCCTGGAGTTAATAGGATATGGATTTTGGCGGGTTATATTCGGAATATTCTTCCTTCGAAAATGCTACCTTTGTTGTAGTCCCGGTTCCTTACGATTTAACCACAAGCTATCAGGCCGGGGCGAGAAACGGGCCCTCAGCCATCATCGATGCTTCATGTCAAATGGAGCTTTATGATGAAGAACTTCGTGTGGAAACTTATCTTTCGGGGATCCATACACTGTCCCCTCTCGAAGTGGAAGCAGGGGGACCGGAAAAAATGATTGAGACCGTTCGCGAAAGGATCGCCTACATCCTTTCTTTTGATAAGATACCCGTTATCATCGGGGGAGAACACAGCATTTCGCTTGGTTCCGTTCAGGCAATGAAGGAAAAATATCCAACTCTCTCTGTACTTCATCTTGATGCCCATGCCGATATGAGGAATTCATACCAGGGTACACCTTTCAGTCATGCCTGCGTCAGCCGCAGAATATCTGAGATATGTCCTGTCGTTCAGGTGGGAATTAGAAGTATGAGTGCCGAGGAGGCAACTTTTATAAAAGAAAACGGGATTAAAATATTTCCCCCGGACTTTCTCCACGAAAATCCCCTATTGGAAAGGGAAATATGCAAAAACCTGTCGAAAGATGTCTATCTGACCATAGATCTTGATGTGCTCGACCCGTCTATTATGCCGGCAGTTGGCACTCCTGAGCCAGGAGGGGTTTGCTGGAATGACCTTACCCGCCTTATCAAAGAGGTCTCTAACAACTGCAAGATACGGGGTTTCGACATCGTTGAGCTGGCTCCCATTCCGGGGATGGTTGCCCCTGATTATACTGCAGCCAAACTTACATACAGGGTTATGGGTTATATAAATTCAAGGCAATAAGGAGAAAGAAAATTGAAGGATTTCGTTCCCAGGAAAATGTTTTTCACGAAAGGCGTAGGTTCTCATAAAGAAGAACTTCACTCCTTTGAGCTGGCACTGAGAGATGCCGATATAGAAAAGTGTAATTTAGTTCAGGTATCAAGTATTTTTCCACCGGGCTGCAAGGTCGTTTCAAGAAAGCAGGGCGTGAAAGAATTGAAGCACGGGGCTATAACATATTGCGTTATGAGCCGTTGCAGCAGCAATGAACCGAGAAGGCTCATTGCCGCTTCGGTTGGTTGCGCCATTCCGGCCGATAAGAGTATGTACGGCTATATCAGTGAACATCACGCCTATGGTCAAACAGGAAGGCAGGCGGGGGAATATGCGGAAGACCTGGCAGCGGCTATGCTCGCATCGACTCTGGGAATTGATTTCGATATTGACGCCGCCTGGAATGAAAAAGAAGAAATCTTCAAGATAAGCGGTAAAATAGTCAGGACGAGAGAAATTACCCAGTCTGCTATTGTTAAAAATATAGGGTACACGTCCGTAATAGCTGCCGTGGTCTTTGTTTTTTAATCCACAGATTTCGCAGATTTACTGCGGCGAAGCCGCAAAGGCGAAAGGTCAAGGGCTAAAGGCTAAGGGCCAAGAATTAAGATTCAAAGGTCGAATTTGTTTTGTTGCTTTCACCTTTCAGCCTTTTGCCCTTCATCTATGTTTTTAAGTTTGGAATAAACTTGATGCTTTCGTAAAAAGTCATAATACTACCTAATCTGTCATTCCCGCGAAAGCGGGAATCCAGTAATTACACGCAGTTATAGATTCCCGATCAGGTCGGGAATGACAAAACGGCAAAAACTCCGACTTTTTACGAAACCGTCAAACTTAAGTCATAGGGGGCATAAAAGATGAAATGCCCAAAGTGCCAGCTTGATAATCCTGATGGGTCCAGGTTCTGTAATGAGTGCGGCCACGGACTGGAAATTTCCTGCCGTGCATGCGGGAATGTAAATCCGCCTACCGGTAAATTTTGCAATGAATGCGGTCATAGTCTGAAAAACCCCTCGGACGTCAATCCCGTCGTCCATCCGGAAACATCATTTCCTGGCGACGAATCCGTCGTTTATCCTGATTCAATTAAAAGTGAACGGAAACATATAACGGTCCTGTTTTCCGACCTGTCCGGATATACTGAAATGTCGGAGAAATTAGACCCCGAAGAAGTCAAAGAGATTATGAACCGCATCTTCGGGGAAGTTGCCCGGGTTGTGACCAGGTATGGAGGAATTATCGATAAGTTTATCGGTGATGCCGTCATGGCCCTTTTCGGTGTGCCAAAAGCCCATGAAGATGATCCATTCAGAGCCATTATGGCTGCAAGGGAAATACACGATGTAGTGGAAGCCATAAGTCCCCAGCTGGAGGAAAAAATTGGAAGGTCCATATCGGTGCATACCGGTATCAATACGGGGCTCGTAGTTACTGATAAAATGGATATTGAAAAAGGTAAACACGGGATGACCGGGGATGCCATCAATTTGGCCTCTCGCCTTACGGATATGGCTGGCGCGGGTGAAATTCTTGTCGGTCCTGATACCTATCGCCATACTGAAGGGTTTTTCAATTTTGAAGGTCTCGAATCCACAAGGATTAAAGGAAAAGCTGAACCGGTTGAAGTTTACAAAGTGCTGTCCGTGAAGGAAAGGCCTGTTAAAATTCGTCGTCTCTCAGGTCTGAGGGC
>JAUSPI010000055.1 GCA_030655775.1 Syntrophales bacterium | reverse complement strand
TCCTGAACTCGTTTCAGGATCTCGCTTGTTTCAGCATCTAAACATTTCAATAAGTTAGAGACCCTGAAATAAATTCAGGGTGACAAAAAAAGACTTTTTACGAACTTGTCAGGTTTTGGTAATAGATTTTAATGAATAAGCTTTTCGTCCCTTGGGTGATGTAAAAATTGATGGGCCAGGGCATTGTAATAGTCCATAAAGAGCTTTGTAAAGTCCTCAAGTTCTTCTTTGCTTTCAAAGGTGATCTGGGAAAATATCGGTTCAAAGTAGCTCATGAATCCTTTGGATTTGAACTCGTCGGCTGGAGCCTTGATAACCTCAAGAGACTTCTCTTTCAGTTGTGGAAATAGTGAGGTCATACCTTTTGCCAAGAGAAACCGGCGAATCGAACTTTCCGATTGCCTTTCCATTGTAATGGCATAGCGATTGATTTGCATGGGCTCAAGACGGGCTTCTTCTTCCTTCAACTCCCTCAGTTTTTCTTCTGCCCAGGGAAGGTGGCATTTCTTGAATTTTTTACCGGAACCACACGGACACTGTTCATTTCTTCCGATACTATTAAAATTTTCGAGAACATAATCTTCCATATCTTCTGTTTCCGCCTTCTCATCTTCCTTTAACCAGCGCTCCTGCCTTTTTTCCATCTCTTCAAGACTATAAAATGATTCTATGTCGTAACGGAATGCAGGCGGTTCGTTCACATTATCGAAAAAATAATCCAGGTCTTCTCTGGAGAGCGTCTCAAGCTCTACCTCACCTTTTTCGAAATATTCTTCGAAAAGAGGTTTAAGATCGGTGCGGTTAATCTGTGCAAAATCACCTATAAGATCTGCCCTTAGACTGTAAGTGGTATCAGGAGAAGTAATAATGGTGTAAAGATATTCTTCAATGTCTTTTCTTGTTTCAGGATAAGATTCCCAAATATTCCACAGCCCGATTATCTGGCTAAGAATGTCGTGACCTTCCACAGATTTAAACTCAGAGATATATTCCTTCAGCTTTGGAATGACGGCCGGTCCAATGCGTGAATAGCATTCAGACATTGCGTCCCAGAACCAATCTATACGGTATCTATGGCCATACTCACTGGCTTTGAACAGTGCATCTATGGAGCGTAAATCTCCCAATATGCCTAATATATAAACTGCATGAATCACACCCCACCATCTGTCACTGCCGTCCCATTGGTAGTTCTCTTCTTCGGTAAGAACGTCGCACAGAAGTGGAACAATGCTCTGTTGCCGTCTTTTTGCCTCGTCAACATAATCGAGGCCGAGACGGTCACCCTCGGTAAAGATAAGGTTCAGGAATTCTGTGTCGGATAACTCATGATACATGATAACTTTCTCGTAGGGCTCAGAAGATTGGAAATTGTTACCACATTTAGAAAATCCTGTAAATCGATATAGCAGGTGTATGAACTTTAAAAATTAACAATGGAGTTGTGATACGGAAGGGGTTTGTCTCATTTTCCTGTTCGTTTGTTTCTTCCTTCTTCCTGAAAGCGTGATATGTCCTCTATCCCATTGAATACGACTTTTCAGCTGGTAAGCAAGTCATTCCTGCCTGAATAGAGTACCGTAGAAAAACATTCCCCACTTGACATTAATAAACATATAGTTTACTATCTAGCTATGATTAGATCTTTTCGGTGCAACGAAACAGCTAAGATTTTGCGTCGGGAATTTTCTCGAAAATTTCCCAGTGACATTCAAGAGCGGGCATTTATGAAACTTAATGCCATTGATGCGGCCGTTCAGATCCAAGATTTACGACTCCCTGCCTCTAATCGGCTCGAGGTTATGAAAGGGGACAGGAAAGGCCAATGGAGTATTCGCATTAACGATCAGTGGCGGATCTGTTTCCAATGGATCGACGGATATGCGGAAGATGTGGAGATCGAGGATTATCATTAGAGGAGGTTTGACATGACCAAGAAACGCATTTCACCGGTACATCCCGGGGTATATTTGAAGGAATTATTGGATGAACTGACGTTGTCCCAATATCGCCTTGCGAAAGACATTTGTGTGCCCGCCATGCGGGTCAGTTACGTCGTGAATGGAAAACGACCGGTTACTGCTGAACTCGCTCTGCGTTTAGGGCGATATTTTGGCCAGAGCCCGCGTTATTGGCTGAACCTGCAAAGTCGATATGACATGGATATTGCGGAAGATACCTTGTCAGACCAGGTGGAGAGACAAGTTCGACCACTTGCCGCTGCTGTGTCATAACTTCCTGAACTGTTTCTTTTCTAATTTTACCAGTTCATGCGATATTTCAAATGGTAATGATTATTGTTGAAAATAATTGACATACAAATGTAACTTTTCTATGTTTAACCTAAGAGAAAGCAAAGTCTTATCAAATCATATATCAATTGAGAGGAGGTTCTATGAAACGATTAAGTGTAGTAGTAGTTCTGTTTGCGGTTTTTATGTATTTTTCAGTAGGGACGGTTTTTGCCGAATCAACCGTACTGAACTTGAAGGGTAAGTGGACGACTAAGAGCTATGCTCATCACCACTCAAAACGAGGTTTCTTTTCCAACTCAGAAGTGGACGGCCAATGGATAATTAAAGAGCAGCAGGGAAGATTTTTTTATGGCGACCGTTCCTACACCAAGAGACAAATCAGCAAAAAAAAGGGCACGGAAGGTTTTTCCGGTGTTATCTCCAGAGATGGTAAACGCGTTTATATAGTTGATCATGAGGATGATATTCTGATAGGCGATGTTTTATCCGACAATTCTATCGAATTCATTATTATTAATGAATCGGAAAAAGGCAATAAAAATCACCAACCCTCAGTCGGCCTGATGGAAATCGAAAGGGTCAAATAGCGAAGCAGATATCTGCTACACCACCTGGTCTTTCGAAGCCATCCTCATTTCAAGATGGTTTCGGAAGGCCATAGATACCTTTTGCAATTAGAAGAGAGTCGTGAATTTTGGAAAGCGGCAGGCGCATGTTTCCATTAGTAATCGATAAACTTTAACCGCCTTGATTCTGTTTGTTAGTAGGTGAAGCCAATAATGCTTTTCTAATCTCGGATAGTTTCCACATATCGTAATCACAACATAACTTGCCATGCGCTTTACAGCAGTTATATGGTGGGTTTAGTTACGTAGGAATGCTTTTTAAAACTAATTTCATTCAGGTACAGGCAGGGGAATAGGACCTACACAAAAGTTACGAAAACACTGAAAATGGAAAAGCAACAGCCGCTCGACCCTGCCTGTTTAACTGAAATGGCTGGTTATCCTCAAATTTCTTCAAAGTTCATGCAGCTTTAATTCTTTTGAGGCTTTTAAGGTCAGTTCTCTGCTGTGCTTTCCACAAATCATATTGCAGCTGTAACTTTAGCCAGCCTTCCGGAGAGCGACCAAAGACTTTCGAGAGCCTAATGGCCATTTCAGGACTAATTCCTGATCGGCCGTTCAATAAAGAAGAAAAAGGGGCAGCCTGGTGATGGCTAACCCCTTGTTTTTACTGGCTGGGAGACCAGGATTCGAACCTGGATTCACGGAGTCAGAGTCCGTTGTCCTACCGTTGAACGATCTCCCAGTAGTTTGTGTCAGTGATTCATGTAAATCTCCCCGCCCACAGGGCGGGGCATGCGGGGTGCGT
>JAUSPI010000054.1 GCA_030655775.1 Syntrophales bacterium | reverse complement strand
CGTTCGCACCGTAGGTGACAAGGTAACGTCTGAAGTAATTAGGAAATACATTCAATATCATCATGAGGAAGAAACGACTCCCACGCAATTAAGATTGTTTTGATTTAAGATGCCCCGCCTTGTAGGCGGGGTAATTCACTTAAGAAAGCATGACAGAAAAAACAAAAAAACCAACTCTCTTTCTCGTCGATGGCAGTAATTACATGTATCGTGCCTTTTATGCGATCAGTGAACTTTCCAACTCGAAGGGGTTTCCCACGAATGCTATTTACGGGTTTACCAAGATGCTGATGAAACTCTGCCGTGATTGGGAACCGGATTATATCGCTGTCGCCTTTGACGTAAAGGGCCCCACATTCCGCAATGAGACCTATGACCAGTATAAGGCAACACGGAAACCGATGCCCGATACGCTTATTCCGCAGGTGCCGATTATCAAGGATATTGTGAGGGGTTTTTCTATTCCTGTTCTGGAAAAGGAGGGTCTGGAGGCTGATGATGTTATAGGAACGCTTGCTAAAATCCATAGCGGGAAAGGGACGAAGACGGTAATCGTCTCCGGTGACAAGGATTTTATGCAGCTCGTATCGGATGATATTATAATAATCGATACGATGAAAGACAAAACATATGATATCGACGGAGTCAAAGAATTCTTCGGGGTTGCCCCTGAGAAGGTGGTGGAAATACTCGGTTTGATGGGGGATATGTCGGATAATATCCCCGGTGTCCCAGGGGTAGGGAAAAAGACCGCACTAAAATTGATTGAAGAATTTGGCACGATCGAAGAGGTTTTAAAGAATGCCGATAAGGTGAGGAATAAACGAGTAAGGGAAAACCTGAAGGAATTTGCGGAACAGGCGAGGATGAGCCGGGAGCTGGCTACTATAAAGACGGATGCCGAGATTGAATTCGATCCGGAGCGTTTGGATTGTACCGCACCGGATACCGATTTTTTAAAAGAGATATTTAAGGAGCTTGAGTTTTCATCTTTAATCCAGGAATTGAAGATTAGTGAAGAGGAATATGGGGAGAAAGAATATGCCTTAATCCTGAAAACGGATGAATTTGAAGCTCTGTTGAGGAGACTTCAAGACGTCAAGGAATTTTCCTTTGATCTCGAAGTGACGTCGGATATGCCGATGCTCGCTGAAATAGTCGGAATTTCTATCTGCCCGGCGGAAGCAGAGGCATATTATGTGCCGGTTGCTCATTCCTATGAAGGAATGCCACAGCAGCTTGAATCGGGGTATGTGCTGGAAAGTCTTGCACCGCTGTTTTCTGACGAAGGGATTAAAAAGCACGGACACAACATCAAAAACTCCCTGATTATACTCTCGAGAAAGGGTATCAAGGTTGCAGGAATAGACTGTGATACGATGATAGCCTCTTATGTCCTCAATCCATCAAAGCGTGGCTATGATCTAACCGATGTCGTCAGGGATCACCTGGGTTCTGAGCTTATCTCCAGGAAAGAATTGGTTGGGAGCGGTTCAAGGGCAATTGGCTTTAATGCGGTTACGTTCGAAAAAGCTGTAGTTTATTCATGCCAGAGAGCAGATTTTATTCTTCGGCTTTCCTCACTTCTTTCCGATAAAATTGAGAGCGGGGAATTAGGGGATCTCTTTTGGAATGTAGAGATGCCCCTGGTTGAGATTCTGGCCTCAATGGACGGAAAAGGTGTCCTGATTAATGTGAAGTCGCTCGGTGAGATGTCGCTTCAGCTTGGGAATCTTATATCCATTTCAGGAGAAAAGATTTATCGATTGGCCGGCGAGAAATTCAACATAAACTCTCCCAAACAGTTACAGGTGATCCTCTTCGATAAACATGGGCTTCCCAGGGGCAAAAAGACGAAGGAAGGCTATTCTACCAGTGTTGAGGTTTTGGCTAATCTTGCCCCGACACATGAACTTCCGGCGGAGATTTTGGCATACAGGAGCATAGCAAAGCTGAAGTCTACCTATGTTGATGTACTGCCGATGCTTGTCAATAAAGAGACGGGCAGAGTCCATACGTCATATAACCAGGCCGTTACCGCCACGGGGAGACTCTCCAGCAGTAATCCGAATCTGCAGAATATTCCTGTACGGACAATAGAGGGAAGGAAAATACGGCAGGCATTTATTGCTCCGGAGGGCTGTGAGATTGTCTCCGCGGATTATTCCCAGATAGAACTCCGTGTTTTAGCCCACCTTGCCGGTGATGAGACCCTGGTAAACGCCTTCAAGTCCGGTGAAGATATTCATACCAGAACCGCTTCCGATATCTTCGGGATATTTCCCGAGATGATCAACGCGGATATGAGACGGCAGGCAAAGGTGATCAACTTTGGGATAATTTACGGGATGAGTCCCTTCGGGTTATCGAGGGAGTTGGGAATAAGCCAAAAGCAGGCAAAGACATACATTGACGCATATTTTCACAGATTCCACAGGGTCAAGGAATATTTGGACGGGGTTCTGGAAAATGCGAGGAGGGATGGATTTGTGACAACACTCCTGAATCGCCGTAGATATCTTCCCGAAATAAACAGCAGCAATGCCTCCATTCGCCAGTTTGCCGAGCGTACTGCCATCAATGCCCCGATACAGGGTACAGCCGCAGATCTGATCAAAGTAGCGATGCTCAATATCGCAGAGCACCTGAGGAAAGAAAATTTTTCTACGGAAATGATTATGCAGGTTCATGACGAGCTTGTCTTTGAAGTTCCGCTGGAAGAAAAAGATGAGATCGTAAATCTGGTCAGGAAAGAGATGGAAGGGGTTATCGAACTTAAGGTACCCCTCAGGGTAGACATATCCTCCGGCAGGAACTGGGACGAGGCGCATTGATGGAAGAGAGATTTTACCGTAAAAACGTGACATTGCCGTTCAAAACCCCGCCTTCTTCGATTGCCAGCTTGTTGCATTTTATCCGTGCTTTAACGTTACCCGTCCCTGAGATTGTGAGAGTTTCTGTGACAATCATTTCTCCTTCAAAATATCCGGCTATGGTCATGGAGTTTACATTTGCCTTTGCCAGGATATGACTATCTTCCTCTGTAACTACGGTCTCGGCGTTTAATGTTCCGTTGATGCTTCCCACCACGATCAGATAGCCTTTAAAATCGAGGGTTCCTTCAAGGTTACAATCCCTGTTAATGATGGACACATTTTCCCGTTTGGCTTTCACCTGATTTTCTCCTTTATGCGGTTTGCGGCAGTTTTCTTCGTCTTGTTACAGTTTCTGTTGCGACTTCCGGGTTAACCGTGTCTCTTTTATGTCCAACAATATGGAACCCAGGGGAATGTTTGCTCTGTTAATAGTAATTCTGCTAACAGGCGTAATTTTTCCGGCAGAGATTGCCTTCCCTATGGGGAGGGGGATTTTTACTCCATGCCCGTTCAGGGATGCGATAACATTCAAATTTTTTGGAACGTTTGTTTTGATATCAATAAGTTTAATTATATCATCATGACATATTGAAAGGATATCATCGCGGAAGAAGCACCGCTTTTCCATGTCATTTAACTGAATCACTACGTATTCAAAGGTGGGCTCCTCTATATCTATAAAGAGCCGACCTATTACGTCATTGTTTTTGGTGACGACGGCCTGGTATAGTCGACCGTTTTTGTAAAGAGAGTAGCGTTTCCAGAGATCTCTGTCGGTATGAATAATGTAGCCCCGATCCTCTCCTGTATTGACATTGTCATTACCTACAAAACCCTTGAAATTGACAATAATCCCGGCGGATGTTGATTCAGGTATTGTTCCAACATCAACCAGTTCAACAGTGTCTCCTCTAATTATATTTACGTGAGCACCATTGGGAAAGTATTTTTCCTCTCCATTAATCTTAATTTTGAAATAAACAACATGAGGGTTTGTCGTTATTGTTTTTGGCGGTTTATTGCTGTCAGTGAGGGCGATATTGATTTTCCCGCATTTTAAATGGTCTTTACGGATCATTATTTGAGTTGGATGATTGATGGCAATGGATTTATTGATATCATTTATCGTTCCGTATTCCGCTATGTCGGCGCTGAGTCCGCGTTCATAATTGGATTCTAAATGTATAACCTTGACGACATCTCCGGGGGATATATTCAGGGTTTCCCCATTTGCGACAACAATTGGTGCCTGGTCATTCACCTTAACAACCACGTACTTTATAGTTGGGGGATTCAGGATGATACCGGGAACCTCGGGTTCTACGCCTAATATCTTCATAAAGGCGTTGATTGCGAGGTTGTGGTGGTAGATTCTACGCTCTAAGGGTAGCGATTTGCTGGTTTCAATACCGAAGGCCGGAATTCCACATTTATAAAGGGCGTAGTAGGTGGCAGATTTCCGTTGTTCCGGATGCGGTGTGTCCGGAGCATTGGTGCGATGATTATTGAAATGAAAAAGATGGTCAGTATCTTTAATATGTGAATTTATTTCACTAATTACCTGTTCGGCCGCTTCCTTCAATTTCAAGATTTTGCCTGTCCCTGGGTTGGTGTGAGTTTCGCAGTCAGCAATGATGGATTGGCCAAATCTCTTGGGGTTTCTCAAAGGGCTTTGCCAGGTGTCTGCATAGAATCCCGAACCATCGTGGAGGTTCAGAAGACAGTCACTTTCAGTAATTAGTCGTTTTAAGATTGATACAACCTGTGCCTCATAATTTTTCCTGGATGGTTCGGAAAATTTCCTGTTCATGTCTTCGTTGACCTGGCGGCGATTAAGTAAGATAGAATAAAAGTTAGCCCTAGGTACGACTATCAGGTTACCCTTTTCTAATATCATGTCGGCATACAGATCTGCAGACATGAATCCACCAGGCTCATTGCCCTGTATTCCACCTATAATAAGGATCGTTTTTCCAGGTGATTTGCCGCGGATTTTGTAGACGTTAAGTTCATAATCTGTCCCCGCGAAGTGTGTTTCAAATGTATTCCTGCACCAACCGGAGTTTGGACCAATCAAGGAACAGAACAGAAGACCTAAAAATATTAGCCGGAGGTATGAAGTTGAGTGTCTGTATAAGGGAAAAGACATTTGATAATTACTCTGTAAGGGTTTTTAAATCAATATTTTCTTCTAAGACCAGGTTGCCATCATCGGAAAAAACTAATATCGAAACTGAATCGTAACTCTTTTGTACAGGTATTTTTCTGATTTTACCTTTTATGCCTCTAAATCTGGAGATGGAAAAACGCTCACCTATTTTGAAATTCTGCGGCCTTCCATTTTTAAAAGTTGTTTTTGGATGGATGCGCCACGATTCTATGTCTGAAATATCGGATTTTAAGATAACGAAGATATGTCCGGAGAGTGTAATGTTGCTATCAGCTTTATTCCTCAATGTAAAATTGAAATTGCAGGTACTGTCTGTTTGATCAATGGTTGTCTTGAAATTTTCAATAGATACCGCATAAGGTTTGTCAACGGTTTCAGGAGCTGAGGGTTTCTCTTTTACCCGCAAAGCATCCGTTTTCGCATCAGTTGATGGTAAGACTTCTGGAGATTTTTTTGATTGGATGGTATTTTCCAATTTTTGTTTTGTTAAGATCAACTCATCTTTTAGGATTTGAACCTTGGCTTTAAGATCGCTGTTTTCTTCTTCTATAGTCTTTAGACCGTTTTGGGCATATTCAAGTTTTTCAACGAGTTCTGTTTGAGTTGGAAGCTGCGCTCTGTCGTGGAACCACAAGGCAGCAGTGACGCCTGTCACGAGCCCGAGAGCGATTGCAATCAAGGTAACAATAAACGCTTTTGTAATTTCAAATGAACGGATTCGTTCTTTGTCTCCGATTACGAGAATGGTCCAACTTTTTTTGTCACTTTTTTTCTTTTGTTCCATCATTCTTTACTTGCTGTCCATGTTTCGCGATAAATCTTCCATTCACCGCCTGTTTTTTTCAAGCGAAGTTTTTTAATTCCGGCGGCATTATAGTTTGATGAATTGTATTCCTGTGAGAATACTGCGAGGCCCCGCTCCCGGCCTGAAGAGAGTTTAGTATCTTTGATACAGATGCTGATATTTTTATTATGCTTTTTCAGTCCGGTTTTGTAAGATATCCAGCTGTCTAAATTCATTTCACGGGC
>JAUSPI010000053.1 GCA_030655775.1 Syntrophales bacterium | reverse complement strand
CGTTCGCACCGTAGGTGACAAGGTAACGTCTGAAGTAATTAGGAAATACATTCAATATCATCATGAGGAAGAAACGACTCCCACGCAATTAAGATTGTTTTGATTTAAGATGCCCCGCCTTGTAGGCGGGGTAATTCACTTCAGAATCTCACAAGGCCCTGAAACAATACTGAAACAAGTTCAGCACGTGGTTCAGGGTGACATTTCAGAAATTCGTTTTACTTTTTAAATTTTCATTTTGATATTTGCATTCCTTTAACCTTTTACCTTATACCTTCTTTTTGGATCAGGACATCTTCTGATGCGCGGGCTATATCTGCAGCCCTTAAACCATAACAATCAAGCAGTTCATCTCCGGTTCCGGACATGCAGAACCTGTCTTGTATGCCTATCCTTTTTACCGGTACCGGGTAATTTTCTGATATAACCTCACAGACGGCGCTGCCGAGCCCGCCAATCATGGAATGTTCTTCAGCAGTGACAATCGCCCCTGTTTCTCTCGCACAGGAAAGTATCAGGTTCTCGTCGATTGGTTTCAGTGTGGACATATTTACTACCCGCGCGGAGATGCCTTTTGATTTCAATAATTTTGCAGCTTTGAGCGATTCGGATACCATGAGACCGAGAGCAATAATCGTTATGTCAGATCCTTCATTGACGACGGCGCCCCGTCCTATTTCAAAAGATACGCCGTCGGGAAATATGACAGGAAATTTCATTCTTGATGTCCTGATATAAAATGGCCCATCAGTATTCAATGCGGCCTTCATGATCTCTTTTATCTCTATGCCGTCTGCCGGAACGATAACGGTCATATTGGGGATTACTCTCATAATCCCCAGGTCTTCGGTCATCTGATGAGAGACACCATCCTCACCGACGGTTATGCCTCCGTGGCTGGCCACAATCTTCACGTTCAATTTAGGGTAGGCGATAGCCTGTCTCACCTGTTCCCAGGCCCTTCCTGCCGCAAATATGGCAAATGTACTCACAAAGGGGATCTTCCCGGCGAGAGCAAGACCGGCTGCAGTTCCCATCATATCCTGCTCGGATATTCCCATATTGAAGAATCTGTCAGGAAATTCTTTGGCAAAGAGTTTTGTCATTGTTGATCCCGAGAGATCAGCATCGAGGGCGACGATGTCTTTATTGGTCCGGGCAAGTTCAACCAGGGTTTCCCCATAAACATTTCTTGTTCCGAGTGTATCTGTCATCTATCCACCAAGCTCCTTGAGCGCTTTTTTGAATTCTTCATCTGTCGGTGCCACGCCATGGTATTTCGCCAGACCCTCAAAGAACGAAACCCCTTTCCCTTTTATGGTTTTAGCTATTACAACGGACGGGGTGTCCGTAACATTACAGTTCTTTACGCTCTCCAGAGCCGGTATGATTTCCTCAAAGTTATGGCCGTCGATTACCTGAACATTCCATCCGAAGGCCTTCCACTTGTCATAAAGCGGTTCTATGCCCATGACATCTTTTACCGCACCGTCGATCTGGAGGCCATTGTTGTCTACAATAGCCATCACTTTTCCGAGCTTATAATGGGCTGCTGTCATGGCGGCTTCCCAGATCTGCCCCTCTTGCAGTTCTCCATCGCCAAGCATAACATAGACGTTCGATTGCAGACCTTCGAGGCGGAGCCCCATGGCCATACCGTTGGCAACGGACAATCCCTGTCCTAGCGAACCTGAGGTGGCATTGACCCCCTTTGTTTTTCTCACGTCAGGGTGTCCCTGGAGAGAGCTATTCAGTTTTCTCAACGTCATAAGTTCCTTGAGATTGAAGTAGCCGCACATAGCCAGTGCCGAATAAAGTGCGGGGGCGCCGTGTCCTTTGGAGAGAACGAACCTGTCCCTTTCCTGCCAGTTCGGGTCGTCCGGATTATGATTCAACACGTGAAAATAAAGGGCAGTCATTATATCTGCTGCAGAAAGGGAACCACCGGTATGCCCGGAGTTGGCATTGTGTATCATCGTGAGGATGTTAATCCTCATCAGCCTTGCAGTCTCTTTTAGTTTGCTGATATCTTCCATTTTTACCATATTAAATCCTGTCGTAGCTTCTCGATTTGCCACCGATGAACTGAACAGCGAGCGCATTCCCCGCTGCTTGCGGCGGGGTTAGCGAGCGAATAAAAAACAATTTTTTTCCTTAGCAGTCGGAGATTCCCCGCAACAAGTTGCGGGGAGCTTCAATCGGCACGTTGTGGCAACTACCACACAACAACATTGTGTGCAAGGGTAAAAGTTAATCCGGGGAATATCTTTATTGTTTCAACTCGAAGAATGGGGAAACCCCCTTGTCTTCAGACACAAAGTGGTAAAGGCACAGAGGCACAGAGGAAAAAGAGGAAAATATTACTTTGTGCCTTTGTGCCTGAAACTATCGGCTTTAGCCGATAGCAGGTTACTTGCCGATACAGAAGGTTGAAAAGATCCTGTCCAGAACCTCTTCGTTTACGGTTTCCCCGATAATTTCGCCCATGCTTTCGAGGGATTCCCTAAGATCGAGGGCGGCGAATTCGGGAGACATGCCTTCACGTACATTTTCTCTGGCCTTTGAAAGAAACGTGACAGTTTTTTCAAGGGCGGTTTTATGACGGAGATTTGTTATTATAATGTCTGATCGGCGGTCATCTGTGTTACTGATGATTAAGGAGTGGATATGTTCTTTGAGAGCGGGAATGCCGTCACCGTATTTTGCCGATAGCCATAAGGGTTTCTTGCCGGGCAGAAGATCATCGAGTTTCCCAACATTTATCATACGCGGAAGGTCTGACTTGTTTATAACGAGGACACAATTTCTGTGCCTGTTTTTATCGATTATCTCCAGATCTTCCCTTGTTAGTTTTTCGCTTCCGTCGAGAACTATTATGATTATATCGGCCGATGAGAGCTTTTCCCAGACCAGCTCGACTCCTTCTTTTTCTATGATATCTTCAGCCTCTCTTATCCCGGCCGTGTCAGTAATCCGGAGCGGTATCCCTCTGATATTGATAACTTCCTCTATGAAATCTCTCGTTGTTCCTGGAGTGGGGGCGACGATAACCCGTCTCTCGCCGAAGAGTCTGTTTAGAAGACTCGATTTTCCAACATTCGGCTTTCCTATAATAACGGCACTTATGCCATCCCTGTAAACTTTTCCTTCGTGATATGTTGAAAGAATCTCTTCCAGACTATCTATTATGCTTTGGATCCTTTCGGTAAGTTCTGAGGCAGGTAGCTCTTCAATGTCCTCTTCAGAAAAGTCTATGGAGGTTTCGAGGAGTGCCAGGATGTCAATGGTGGATGAGCGGGCGGATTTAATTTTCTTTGATAGATTTCCCTTAAGCTGGGTGATGGCCAGATCGAGACCTCTGTCGGTCCTGGCCATTATCATGTCAGAAATCGCCTCTGCCTGGGAAAGGTCGAGACGGTCATTGAGAAAGGCTCTTCTTGTAAATTCGCCGGGTTCTGCGAGACGTGCCCCTGCTTTTATTGCCTCGTTGAGAATAGCCTGAAGAATAACAGGACCGCCGTGACAGTTTATCTCAAGAATATCCTCTCCAGTATAGGAGTGAGGCTTTCTCATTATGGTGATCAATACTTCATCAAGGACTGTACCATTTTCCGGTGATACAATATCTCCGTGATAGAGGTGGTGGGTTCTGAAATGTTCAGCTTTTTTTCTGTGTTTAAAGAGTAGGCCCCCGATTTTTTCCGATTCTGGCCCACTTACTCTTATTATCCCGATTGCGCCTACGCCGGGGGGGGTGGATATCGCCGCTATGGTGTCTTTTAATTTCACTGTGGGTTAAATGAAGTTAGCTAAAGTGATCTAAAGTGCCTAAAGTGAACTAAAGTAACTGATTAAAATCCTCAACTTTAGGCACTTCAAACTTTAGCTCACTTTAGGCACTTTTACTCGGTAGTATGATAATCTTTCTGAGTGTTCCTTCGCCTCGACTTTTTGTGACCAGAAGCTTATCGGTTTGAAGGGCTAAATGTATTATTCTCCGGTCATGGGCATTCAAGTTGCTAATAGTAAGGGGCTTATTTGTTTTCTTGACTTTTTGTCCCAGCTTTTCAGCCAGCATAACAAGAGATTCTTCACTTCTCTTTCTGTACTCTTCGGTGTCTATTATGATTCTCTTTCTATCTTTTCCATGCTTATTGGATATCCTGTTTACTATATACTGAATGGCGTCAAGAGTCTGGCCTTTTTTTCCTATCAGAAGTCCATTACCTGCACCCTTTATGTTGAGAGTAACGGCTTCTGGTGTTTCTTCGACAATTACAGGAAAATCTAAAGTCATTCGAGTTAATATTTCCTCGAGGATACTTTTTGCTCTTATTGCCGCAGTTTCATTGGATTCGTCTCCAGCAGTTCTTTCATGGGTTGGAATATTGACGGATGTATCGAGGGATGTATCTTCTGTTTTTTTGAAGGACGTATCCAGTTCCACATCTATTGACATGATGCTGGCTTTAATACGTGCTTTTTGGGATCCTATGAGACCGAGGAATCCGGAAGAACCCTCTGAGATTATTTCTATCTTCAATTTTTCCCTTGGTACGTTGAATTCTTTACAAGCCTTTTCAATGGCCTGATCAATGGTTTTTTCTTCTATTTCCAAGGTCTTCATAGTTGACTGCCTCATCATTATGGTTGTTTATTTATGTAATATTGTTGACCTATGCTCAGAATATTGCTGAATAGCCAGTAGATTACCAGTCCTGAAGGAAAATTTAAGAACAGGAAAGTAAAAACTACAGGCATCCATAGCATCATCTTTGCCTGCATGGGATTTCCCCCCGGCGGGGGACTCATTTTCTGCTGTAAGAACATGGTGGCCCCCATAATGATCGGCGTTATGTAATAAGGGTCTTTGGCCGATAGATCCTGTATCCAGAAGAAAAAGGGCTCATGGCGAAGTTCTATTGAGTAAAGCAGGGCTTTGTACAGTCCGAAGAAAACAGGTATCTGAATCACCATAGGGAGACACCCTCCCAGAGGGTTTACCTTATACTTTTTGTAGAGCGCCATCGTTTCCTCACTAATTTTTGCCTTGTCATCTTTGTATTTTTCCTGAACCTTTTTTAGCATCGGTTGGAGTTTTTGCATCTCCTTCATCGATCTATAACTTTTATTGCCCAGGGGCCAGAAAAAAAGCTTTATCAGTATGGTCAAGATAATGATGGCGATTCCATAGTTGTGAACATACTGATATGAAAATTTAAGCGCTATCAAAAGTGGCAGTGCCAGCCATTTTATCCAGGAACCGAAATCGATTGAGTTTTCAAGACCAACACCTTCTGCCTTAAGGATGTCATAATCCTTGGGACCCAGGTACAAGGAATAATTAAAGAGCCCTGACTGTCCTGGAGGAATGATGTTTTTTGGTCCTTCCAGACCTATGGAGACGAGATTTCTCAAATTTTTAAATAGGACAAGGCTGGTCAGTGATGGTTTCTGAGGTATTAGTGAGGCGATAAAATATTTATTTTCAAACGCTCCCCAGGATACGTCCGGTCCCAGAAATTTTTTTGTGCCGAGTTTTTCAACATCCTCACGGTCAACGCTGTTTTTAATAAAATAAATTGGACCGTTATGGCTATAGCTGCTCGTCTCTTCGTTGGGATCAACGAATTGATACCAGCTTAGAAGAGCATTTTCGTTAAGAGTGTTTCTTGAAATATTGTAAACTTTTACTTCAAGATCAAAAGAATATTTCTCTGGATAGAATGTAAAAACCTTTTCGATTTTTATCTTCTCTGGATATGACCAGCTAAAGGTTAATTTCCGAGCATCTATTGTTTTTGTGATATCTATGGAATCCGCATCTGCCTGATAAATTTCTTCAGAGGAAATATTTATACTCGATTCAGGAAAGGTGACGGCAAGAGGATATTCCATGCCATCTATAATATTTACCAATTCGATTAGTTCGGAATTTTCATCTAATGTCTTACGGTAACCTTTAAGTTTAAAAGATTTCAAGGTTCCCCCGACTGTGGTGAAGGTAGCGGAGTAGAAGGGGCTTTCAACCTTGATATCTTTGCCTCTTATCGGTTCGTATATGGAAGAGGTCGTTTTGGTTAAAGTTTCTTTTAATACCTTTCCTTTTATTGGTTCATGTATGGAAGGGGTTGTTTTAGTGGAAGTTCTTTTTAAAACTTCCCGGCCTTCGGGTTTAACGAGACCTTCTTTTTCAGTTTTTTGAACCACCTCCTGCTTGGGTGGCGGTGGGGGGGGTGCAAAAAAGAAGTGATAAACTGCAATTACAGCAAAAGACAGGACTATGGCAATAAATGTCCTCTTGTCCATTTAATTCCTCCAGTTTTTCCCGTTTTATTTATTTCACGGGGTCGTACCCACCAGGGTTCATAGGATTGCACCGAAGCAAACGCATCAGACCAATCAATAATCCCTTAAAGGGGCCGTGGTGCTTGATGGCGATGATTGCATATTCGGAGCAAGAAGGGTAAAAACGACAACATTGGGGGAAAGCAGGTGATATGAATGTCTGGTAAAATCTGATAAAACCAATAAATATCTTTTCGAGGATATGCGTAGGCATTTCACCGAACATCGTTTTACTGAAATCGACCCTGAACTTACTTCAGGGCAGGATTCAGTGCAAGCTTTGTATTAAGAGATTTTCAAGTTCCCTGCACACATCTTGATACTTAAGTGGAGGTATACTCTTCTTCGCAATTATTACTATGTCTTGCGAAGAAGGGAACCTGTTTTTATTCAATCTGAAAAATTCTCTTAAGAGACGCTTAATTCGATTCCTTTTTACAGAGTTTCCCGCTTTTTTACTGACCGTCAATCCCAGTCTCTTTACCCCTAACCGATTCTCACTTAATATAATGATAAAGTTTTTCGAATTAACCCGGTACCCGTTTTGGTATACTCTCAAATAGTCTCTTCTTTTTCGAATCCTTTCGTGTTTACCAAAAGTTTGCTTTACCATTTCTGGAGAATAATCACCGTTTTATATAACCTCTTGACCATCACTCGAGGTTTTTTTGTTTAAACGGCTAATCGCTTTCTTCCTTTTTCTCTTCTTCTGTTCAGGACTGACCTTCCGCCCTTGGTGGCCATTCTTGCACGAAAACCGTGAGTTCTTTTCCTCTTGGTGTTGCTTAAATTAGTTAGATTTTTTTTCATAGATTATGATCCTGTTAAAAAATTAGAACTCGTCCTTAAACCATAGTCGAAACTATTTGTCAAGGGTTAATTGTGAGATCAGTTTCTTGGAAAATTGCAGTACTTGAGGGAGGCAAAAATAATATGAAAGCTTTGGAAATAGGACACTTTGACCGGGAGCGCACACCGCAAACCCCGCCTTTTAAGCGGGGTAAGGGGGCGCAATATAAAACAAACATATTGTTCGCAACAGCTCACTATCTCCGATTCCTTACAAGGAAGCCCCGCCCTGCGGGCGGGGAGTTTCACTCTATCCTGTTGTAATGATAATTATGTGGGGTTTATTCGGGGTAATGATAAATTTCGAATTCAGTTGCCTCCCCCAGCAAAGAATCGATCTTGCTCTGTATTTGAGCTCTTTCATTACCGGATTCCCAGGTTCTCCATGAATCTATTGACTGCCAGGTGCTGATTACTAAGTATTCATCGGGCTTTTTTGCGTTTCTTAAGGTTTCACCTGACATGTAGCCTGGCTGTAACGTGGCCAGTGTTCTGAGCTCTAAAATAAGAGGCAATAGTTTGCTTTCTTTCTCCCTGTCTACTCTTCTTTTGATCAATACTTTTACAGTCATTTCATTTCCTCCCAACTTTTAAATTCACTTCTATTTTAATGGGTTTTTAAGGTACAAAAAAATCTGACTAAATTAGGCTATGTTCAGCTTTCAGAAAAGGGGAAAACGAAAGCTTTGAAAAAGTGGTTTTTCGATGCTCGGAACTTTTTCAGTTTTTAAAGGTCTCAAGACCTGGCTTATTGTTCTGTTGTTTGTTTTTGCTTCTTGTCGTAGTGGTTTCAAAGAACTTCTTATTAGAATTTGTGCTCATTTGTCAAGAATTTTTTACTGTGTTGTCAGATAAGAATTAAAAGTGAACCGTTTTTGACGGATTTAAAGTTTAAAAGTGAACACATGATAAACCATAATCTAAAACCCAAAGAGGAGGTTTTAGGTTATGGTACAGTTGCACAAGAAATTCACAGACAGCCAGGTTAAAGAACTTATCGAGTGCTACCTGAGAAAAGAAATCGAGAGAAAGTATATTCAAGAGATTCTGGGTATTGGAAAAACAAGGGTTTTCTCTCTCGTAAAGGCCTATCGCCAAAATCCGGATGAATTCTCTATTCAATACACAAGAAAAACCAAAACCAGAAAAATATCTCAAGACATTGAAGATAGCATTATCAAAGAGTTGCACATTGAAAAGAAACTGATAGAAAACAAAGATATACCGTTGAGATGGTATAATTACAGCTATGTCAAAGATCTTTTAGAGACCAAATATAAACAGAAAGTTTCGTTACCTACCATTATTGATAGGGCCAAGAAGAACGACTTTTATTTAAAAAAGAAGCCTCGGAAAGATCCTCATGACCGTGAAGTCTTAACCAATTACACCGGAGAACTCATTCAGCATGATTCCTCTCATCACTTGTGGTCACCGCCTGCGAAAGAAAAGTGGTGCCTTATAACCTCCCTGGATGATTTTAGCCGGCTTATCCTCTATGCTACCTTTTTAAAGAGAGAAACATCTTGGGCTCACATTCTTGCCTTGCAGACGGTGGTACTGAAGTATGGCGCACCCTTTCTATATTACGTAGACTCTCATTCCATCTTCAGGTTTGTGCAGGGCAGAGACTCTCTCTGGCGGAAACACTACACA
>JAUSPI010000052.1 GCA_030655775.1 Syntrophales bacterium | reverse complement strand
GACAATCACGAGGCTTCGCTTTTTATTCGATCATGTTAGTTTCAGCCGGATGACCCTTACGTAACAATGGCTTTGCCCGCATGAAATGCAAAGACTAATGCTTTTCTCTCCTCTGTTCTGATGTTCTGAGTAGTTGTAGGTTAAGCGAAGGTCTCTCTGTAACTTCCTGAAGTCAACAATTTCCCTTCGCGCCGTAGAATTCAAGACTTTAAATGGCAATCTGCATTTATCGGCGTGCTTCGGATTGATTTCTGGCAAACGAGAATGTATGGTGATCCATCTATATGTTTAAAATAAAAAACAGGAGGGTGTTTCTATGAAAGAATGGCAAGAACTTGGTAAAGAACTGAACAGCTACCTAAAACTCGAAACCTTTCCAGTAGCAGTAAAATTTTTACAGCGAAAAAACGAGATTCCAGACGGTACAAGGACACCATTAAAAGATCTCAAGGTCAAAATTGCGCATTGCCAAGCCCAAGCGATTGCTCGCAAATACGGATGGACTATTGCAATGACCAAAGAGGATTCGGGATGCGCTATTTCTGGACATACCTATGGTTGGGAACCTGCAAATATAGACAAAGCGGTGAAATTTCTTTCAAAAATGAATTATGCTGCAGATAGTGAAGCAGCCAATACAATTCTCCAGTCCTTCAGATTCCTTAAACAGGGTCAATGCGAGGCTGTTATTTACTCACCCCTGGAACGGACCAAAATTGAACCGGATGTAATATTAATGTATCTCAGCCCGGCCCAACTCATGCGTTGTTTGCATGGCAGTACCTACCATACTGGAAAACCGATTACATGCTCATTTTCCGGGCGGGCCGCTTCATGCACGGAAGGAGTAATAGCGGCTTTCTTGGATCAATCCCCTAAAGTCGTTGTACCTGGTAATGGGGATCGAGTTTGGGCGACTGCACAGGATCACGAAATGGTTTACGCACTACCTGCTTCACATCTGAAAGATCTTGTGGAAGGACTTGCCAAGACACATGAAAGAGGAATTCGTTATCCCATCCCTGCTTTCCTGCGTTACCAACCCGAGGTGGGACTAACACTTCCATTGACGGACATTTTCAAATAGAATAGTACAGAATCAGTGGGGAGTATGACTTCACTTGTCAATCCGAGTCGCCTCATCTTCAGGTGGGGCGGCTCTTTCTTTCAAGCGATAACCTTAACTATTCCTCGGTTATCGAGATTCATGCTTTGTAGATACCGTTCTTGTCAAGCGGCAACTGGCTTATAGTTGGGATCATACTTTTTCCCGGATTTCAGGACTCCAAAGATAACGTGAACCAGTTTCCGCATAATCGCACAGACTATAACTTTACCATTTTTACCTTTATCCTTTAGGCGGTTATAAAAGGCAATCATAACGGGATTGCATTGAATCGACACCAACGCCGGCATGTAAAGGGCTTTCCTGAGCCGCGCATGTCCGATTTTACATAATCTGGGTTTGCCTTTAATAGATGATCCTGAGAGCGTTTCCTTTGGCGCGAGTCCGATGAACGCCACCAGTTGACGCACATGATCAAATTTTTCCAGATCATCTAATTCTGCCAGGATGTGAGGAATGGTTGCCTTACCGATACCGGGAATAGAATCCAGCAAATCATGTTTCCGTTTAAGATTAGGATCTTGTCCGATCAGATCGGCAATTTGTTGTCTGATTTTTTCAATCTCTTGATCCAAATAAGCGATATGTTCTTTGATCAAAAGAGAGACAACTTCATGTGCCGTGCCGATCCGATTCTTCTCCTGACTTCGCATGTCGATCAGGCTATCAACCCGCCTGACCAGAGCTCTCAGGGATCTGATCTCTGGTGGAGGTGGAATCCAGGGACCCGGTTTCATAGCCAAACAGAACCTGGCAATCAAGGCGGCGTCAATCTTATCCGTCTTGGTGCGAATCAGTTCACTCTGGCCAAAACCCTTGATGCGGGCGGGATTGACAATGCTGACAATGTGGCCGGCTTCATGAAGATAGATCGCTAAATCCTCTCCATAGTTGCCAGTCGCTTCCAGACAGGCATGGACCTTTTGAATCCCCTGTTTCTCAAGCCAGAGCCTCAACGTCTCAAAACCTTCCACCGAATTCTTGCAGGCTTTATGTTTTGTCTTCCCATCTACAAGAAGTGCGGCATCGAACTTCTGTTTCGCAATATCTATCCCAAGAACCGATACTGACATATAAATACCCCCCCCTCTAATAATATCACCTTTGGTAAAAAGCTTCGTTCGAATCAACCTTGCAAGTACAAACTCATTCCCATTTGGGAAGGTTTATGATACCGTACGAGTTATGAACAAAGCAGTGGGAGGAGGATCTACTCTACAAATCATGCTCTCTGGCATCAGGTGAAACACAGATTCTCTCCTCCCATTTTACCCCGGCGTCCCAGGGTAGTTTACAACATTCTTGACTCCATAAGAACACAAGGTGTCTCTCGGTTTTGGCATATTCATTCCTCTTGAAAGTTTCTACCGATCAAGCTAAGGTGCATGGCAGCAGTTTCGCCACATCCCTCTTGAGCGCCTATCTTGTGAACAGTGGAATATTGATGAATGAGATTTAAAATATTTATTTATCAAATTGTATTTCACTTCTTGCATGTGTATCGTATTTTTTACTTTTCCAAGTAACAACCTTTACTACTTGTTCATAATCAATTTTGTTTATGGGATCTTGAATGTATCGTATATATTTTATTTCTTCATCCTGCATTATTATTAATGCTATTCAGCAATGTCCGGTTAGGGACTTGCATATAAGGCTATGATTCATCAATGGTTTCAGCATCGCAAGGGGCGAAAAAATATTGAGTATAAGCAATAAAAACACTTGACAAATCAGGCAGTTAGGGTGCGGTTTTTTTCCGTA
>JAUSPI010000051.1 GCA_030655775.1 Syntrophales bacterium | reverse complement strand
TAAAGGGGGTATTGCAAGATTCGGATGTTTCGAGGGAGATTGACTGGGATGCCCTTGGACTCTATCTTACCTTCAATTCGATTACAGCCCCCTATACCATATTTAAAGGCGTGAAAAAGCTCAGGCCGGGGCATATTCTGATCTTCCGGAAAGGGGAAATAGAAGAGAAAAAATACTGGAATATTGACAGGAATATCCAGATAGAAACAGGCGGCGAAGAAGATTTTACTACCCTGAAGAACAGACTGTTTGAAGTTATGGAAGATGCGGTAAAGATGCGAATGATTGCCGATGTTCCTCTGGGCGCATTTTTGAGTGGTGGGATTGATTCAAGCATTATTGTCGGACTCATGGCAAGAAATTCCAGTCTGCCAATAAAGACCTATTCGATAGGCTATAAGGATATGCCCATGTTCGATGAGACCGCTTATGCGAGAGAAGTAGCCGCTTTTCATAAGACGGATCACCACGAGTTTAAGCTTGGCTCTCAGGATGTTATAGATGCCATTCCTGATGTTCTCAACTCTTTTGATGAACCATTTGCCGATTCTTCGGCAGTACCGACATTTGTAGTATCCAGGGAAACAGGCAGGAATGTAAAGGTCGCTCTCTCCGGTGACGGCGGGGACGAACTCTTTGCCGGTTACCGGATGTACACAGGGGAGGCATGGCGCTCCAGGTATCATAAGATCCCTTCATTCATACGTAAAAAAGTCATAGAGCCCGTCTTTTTATCTCTTCCCGAATCGCGGGATCAGAAACTGCCGGAACATATCAGAAGATTGAAGAAATTTTTAAGGGGTGCAGGGAAAGAAAGCCTTGAAGAACGGTTTTTTGCATGGAATGAGATATTTTCCCGGGATTTAAGAAAGAGCATTTTTGCCGGGGACGAAAAGGTGGACCACGATCTTGGAAATAAGATACTCTCGGAAAGGTTAAACGAGATAAATGCCGATGACATTAACCGGATGCTCTACGCGGATGTAAAGGAATCGCTTCCCGCGGATATGTTAAAAAAGGTGGATGCAATGAGCATGCTTAATTCCCTGGAGGTCAGGGTCCCTTTTCTGGATCACCGGGTATGTGAACTGGCCTTTTCCATCGGCGGTCACTGGAAGGTCAAAAATGGGAAGGGGAAGTATATCCTCCTGGAAACCTTTAAGGATATGTTACCCAAATCCCTGCATAACAGGCCAAAATGGGGATTTGAAATGCCGATCAGCAAGTGGCTGAAGTCTGACTTGAAATATCTGATTGACGAATATCTGTCGAGAGAACTGATCGTCAGTCAGGGAATCTTTGACTATAATGTCATTAAGAATCTGATCGACAATCTTGTTTTAAATCGTTTTGATACTTCCTGGCAGGTCTGGAATCTGATAGTCTTTCAGGTCTGGTATTCCAATTATATTGAAGGGTGGTAGTATTGAAGATTAAAGCGATTCATATCATTACGCGCCTGGACAAGGGAGGTTCTGCCGAGAATACCCTCTTGACCTTGATGGGTCTTGACAGGGAAATATATGATGTCGCTTTGGTTAGAGGGCTTTCCACTGAGTCAAACATGGCGGAAGATGAATCCAGGGCTGTAGAGGAAAGCGTAAGAGACGTGGAAGGGGAGGGGGTCAGGGTTGTAACCATTCCCAGTCTTGTAAGAAGAATCCAACCCCTCTACGATTTGAAGGCATTTTTCACCCTGATTAAAATACTGCGACAAGAGCGTCCCGATATTGTTCATACCCATACCTCCAAGGCAGGCATTATGGGAAGATGGGCGGCGTTTTTTTCTCAAGTTCCTATTATTACCCACACCCCACACGGCCACGTATTCTGGGGATATTTCGGCAGGTTGAAAACCGGGATTTTTATCCTCCTGGAGAAGATTTCCGCACTTATTACAGACAGACTCGTCATGCTGACCGAGCAGGAAAAAAATGATCATCTTCACTTCCATATTGCCCCCGAGGACAAGTTCACAGTGGTGCATAGCGGAATCAATCTGGATAAATTCTCCAAAATTTCTGTTGAGCCTGGGGTAATGAAAAGAAGGCTGGGGATTCCCGAAGGCAATCTTGTAGTCGGCACAACTGGCAGGCTCACGCATGTAAAAGGGCACAGATACCTGATCGAGGCGGCAGGAAAAATTGTCAGTTTCAGGCCTGACACAACCTTTGTATTTCTGGGCGATGGTGAACTTTTAGACGAGTTCAAAAATATGGCCGCTAAATTTGGCATAGAAGCGAATGTAAAGTTTCTGGGATGGCGGTCAGATGTGACTGAGGTTATGTCCACCTTTGATATTTTCGCGCTGCCTTCTTTAAATGAGGGGATGGGGAGAGTGCTCGTTGAGGCCATGGCTTTGGGGAAGCCGATTGTGGCGAGTGATATAGGTGGAATCCCTGATCTTGTAGTTGACGGTGAAAACGGTTATCTGATCCCTGTGGGTGATGTTGATGCCCTGGCCGCAATGATAAGAAGGCTTCTTGATGATCCCGGGAAAAGGGAAGAAATGGGCAATGCGGGACAAAGATATGCCGTCAATTTCAGCGCAGAGGAGATGATGAAAAAGATTGATCGGTTATACCGGGAGCTGGCGGTATTGCGTTGTCACCTCGGGGAGTGAATCGACGAGAAATCTTTGTGATGCAACAGACTGAAAAACAAGATTTCTCATCCCGATAAATCGGGATTCGAAATGACAGGGTGAGCGGTCGAAATGACACAAAGGTTGTTCGAAGTGACAGAGTGGACGTGGGCGGTTGAAATAACAAAGTGGAGAGTTCGCAATGACTGAAAACACAACTTTGCAAAGGCCGCGCTTATTTAAAAGAGCAGCCCTGGGAATAATCTTTGTAATAGTTTTTTTTGCCGTTTGTGCGACAGAATCTTTCTGTACCGATTATCAGCAGGTTTCCGGACTGATTGATCTCAGATCGACGTTCAGTG
>JAUSPI010000050.1 GCA_030655775.1 Syntrophales bacterium | reverse complement strand
TTATGAACTTAAAAGTTGAGGGTTTTTCCCAAAGATTCAATCCTTCTATTGATATCCCATTCAAGTCGCTGTATTTCAGGTTCAGGGACCTCATATTGTTGAAAGATATTTTTCCAACGGGATACTGACTGCAAAACAGTATCAATTATCTGATCGGCCTTTTCAATGTTATGGCCTTTAGCCATGTTGTGAAGTATTTTTCTGCCCGGCGGCAAAAAACCTGCCCCGGAAGGGAAAGATAATGAATGCTCTCTTTTTTCATATATATCCGGCAGCACATCATATACGGGTGACAGGCAAAAGCCGGACTCTTTGTGGAGCATACAAAAATTTTTAAGGTGATCATCCGTATTTCCGACTGCCACATTAAAAATCATCTGGCGGAATAAGATGGGGACATCAATTGACGGTTGGTAACTATGGGCTTTGACCACATCAAACATATCATTATAACTTTAGAAATAATACCCTTGGGCCTGCAACAGGGTTTGCTTACTGATCATATGATATCTGCCCCCATGATCTGAAATATCGAACCGCCTCACCAACAATACTTTACTTTTACCTATATCCTGAATTTCAAATTCAGGAACAGGCAATCCGGAGCGCTTCGCCAATTCAAGCGTAGCAGCTTCAATAGACTCCACATGAAAGGTATCATTATGCCGGGGGAACTTTGCAATCCAAAGAGATCCCGTCTCTTTCCGGCAAAGAACTTTTGGCCTTGCACCGCCAGGACTGCTCCCACTTTGATATAATAATTGCAACTCTTTTTCATCTAACGGCAATCCTGATTCGTATCGTGAAGCTGCATTCAAAAGGGTTCCCAAATCTTTTATGCCGGCTGAAGGATTTGGTTTAGCAGGTCTATCCTGTTTCGATTCAAAGGACAGGGCGCCTAATCCATTTGACCCCAAAATTTCAAGCAACCTTGGGATGGTCTGTTCACCCCGCCCAAGCCCTGCTTTTTTAATCAAAAGATTTCTGCCCCAGTCATCGGGCAGAGCATCTTCAAAAACTGCATGCACTCCTTCCGGTCTATTTGTCTGGAACTCTTTTTGGCTTAACGGCAGATTTACCGGATCTAAAGGGAAAGCAAGCGGGTGTTTAAGATACTCTGGCGCATATCGGAATGCACCCTGTATAATTCCGCGGGGATCAGGTAAGGTCGTGACAATTTCACCGCAAAATAATGTTGTATTGCAAGGAAGTGTAAGATTGACAAACAATCGGATCATTCTGTTTTTTGCCTTTGCACCCGCTGCCGGGTTTTTGTTTTTTTTAAAACCTCATACCTTTCAAATAAAGATTCTCTGGGCGCTATCAATTTATCGAAATCATACGGTCTGCCAAGCATTGATAAATGCTTTAATCCATGTACCGATTGATATGGAAGGATTCCCCTGTTCCATTTTGTAAAGGGTTGGAATGGATACGCCTATCCTGAAGGCAAACTCTTTTTGTGGATCATTTAATTCCAACCGGGCGATTTTCAGACGCTGCCCCAGGTTTTTCAAGGTTTCATTTTCTTTAACAGTAATCATAATTTGTTTTATTGCATTAATTTTACATTAAAGCAAATTATATTTATTAAATAGTCAATGGTGAATAGGGGGTCAGGTAAAAAACGGGGGCAGGCTTCGCTTATTGTGGTTGTTCTGGACTGCCGCGTCGCTGCGCCCCTCGTAGTGACGATAAGTTACTGTGTTTATGCTCAAAGCATTGGTGTTGATTGCCACTTTATGCTGGCTAAAATTTCCTGATTATTTTAAACAGATTAAAAAATTATCAATTTATTTTGAACAAAAAGCAGTGGTCGCTTTGCTCCCACGAATGGGTTTTTTAAGGCATGGGGCAGGATAGCTTGAATAATAATGAAAGGGGAAGCAGAATTTATCCACTTCCCCCGGGTGCATTATTCAATGCCACCTACCTTCCGGCTATCCCTTGTCAGGTTTCCTCCCCAGGATATCCTGACTCCGTTTTACCGAAACTCTAAAATTCTTCTTCTTCAATATTTATGTTCCTCTCCTTTGATTAAAAAATTTCAGTCGCTGCAATCCGAACATGTTCAGCAGTGATCATTGCAGATTTATGTTTTGCTGCGACAATGATGGCACCTCGGGCCAGATGGTTGGCTTTTCTGAACAGACCACCTGAACCTTGGTGAATAGCCGTAATAGCAGCACTTTCAAAAATATTATGATTTACTCCTGCAATGGATAGATGGTGGCTCAGATATTCTTCCATACCTTTTTTATCTACACCCTGAAGATGACATTTGCCCACAACTCTCGATGCTAACGGCATTGAGTTTCTGTACATGAGATTATCAATAAGGTTGCTCTGCCCTGCAAGCACTACAGGCAAAAAGGGTTTGGAGTCACTTTCAAACTGGATCAAAGTATGAAGTTCTGCAAACACACCCAGCTGGAACAAGGAGGCTTCGTCAATTACCAGCACAACTTTCATTTTTTTACCATGAACAAATTCCAGTACCTCATGCTTGATTTTCCGGATCATGACGGCTCTTGATGTGCTGCCCATATCTGTTCCCAGCTCACTGAGTATCTGGCGGTATAATTCCAGTATTGAACCGGCAGAAGCCGTCACAAAAATAACCTTGTATTCTGAAGGGTGAAAATTTCTGGTCACATACCTTAAAGCGGTTGATTTGCCTGAGCCTATCTCTCCGGTAATCAGAGCAACAGCTCCTAAACGGACTGCATAGTGGATACGTTCCTCAACACCTATTAAAGAAGGGGTAACAAGTATTTGCTTGTGTGATATGTCAGCACTAAATGGTTCCTGCATAAACTCAAAAAAAACACGGTAACTCATGGCATCCCCCATATTTGGCCACTTTGAGGTGTTAAATCTTTTGAAGATATGGCGATATTATTGTTTTTATCCCGCTTAACCCTGCAGTTGACATTAATATCTATCTGATTCAGCATGCCATAGGTCTTGTTTTTGTATCTGATCTCAACTGATTCGCGTTCATCCTCATGATAAAGCAGCTCCACCTGTTTGCCGATCAGCGTAACCGGGGCTTCGTACATGATTCTGTCAAGTATAACCGACCTGTCTTTGTTTACCCTTCGCCTGGCAACTTTTCTAAAGTGATCTTTTAGATTTTGTGGTGCCGACCTTATACATTCAATATTATCAACAAACCGGCTGATCGGAGATTGACGAGTGGATGAATGTTTCCGGCAATGGTACTCATCAGTAAGCCATCTTTCAAAGGATTGGTTTATATCCTGTAGTGTTTTGCCGGTAAAACCCGGTAAAAATTGAGACCGGATAGTTTTAAAAAACCTCTCAATTTTGCCCTTTCCTTGTGGTTTATAAGGCCTGGCATGGATCAGGGCAATGCCAAGGGAAGCCGCTGTATGCATAAGCTGTCGGGATCGATAAGCGCTGCCGTTATCCACGTACAATTTTCTGGGCAGGCCTCGTCTCAATAATGCTTGCTCAAAGGCATGCATAAAAGATAGTGCATTTTCCGATGTGTAAAATTGACCATAGGGTATCAACCTGGAATGATCATCGATAAAGGCTATCAGGTATGTTTTGTGCCTTTTGTCTCCTGCAATAAGCTTTGGGCCGTGCATGACATCGCTTTGCCATATGTCATTGGGCATTTCTGCCTCATATTTTCTCCTGTCTTCAACCGTTGTGTGCTTTCTCATAAGGTTTTGTTGGTGAAAAAATCGATAAACCGTTATAAAAGGCAGATAAGTGTTTGGCGGGATAACACCACGTTTTTTCATCGTTTTGACAATAAAAGGAACGCTGACATCCGGCATCTCTTTTCGCAGACGGACAAGTCCAAGGCATGTTTCTTCATCCAGAGCTCGTTGTTTACCCCAGTCGTTGCGGGTACTGGGGTAAAGGGACTCAAGGTTGTTCCCACTTTCTTGATAAAGTTTTATCCAGCGTTGTATCGTCCCTCTGCTGATACTGGTCCTGTCCGAATGGGGAATAACCCATTTTCGGTCACACTTTTCCATTAACAGTTTTTCTTTTTCTCCATGATCCAGCGTTATTCCACTTACAAAATCATGAATAACGCTGTATCGAAAGACTGCTACATCAATTTTGTACTTTTCTTCCATAAACTCCCTCCTGTTTTAAGGTTTCCTCCTCTTTACAACAGCAAAAAAAGGATGTCGCCAGAAGCCTTCGGTAGGGTGTTTAAATAGTTAATTTTGTACAGGTTTAACCTGAAGGTCACACGTAAATTGATCGGCTGACAGGGATTCGTCCCAGGCTCATAAGATAATCAAAGGCTGCGGCCAGGCCGTCTTTCCATTCTTCGGTCAAATGAGCTTTGACTTGATGCTTCAGATTACAAAGCCAGTGGCGCTGGCGTGATCCGGCAGACCCTCTGGGCCATCTACCTGTAGTGATTCGATGAACAAGGGCTGATCGAATGGTATGTTTTGATGATTGAAATCTGGAAAAGTGGCTTGAAGGGCGCAGTTTAATAATACATCTGCAACTCGGGCACCGGTAACGCTTCAACAATAAAGGGTCGTCAAATCCTTGAAAAATTGTACTGGCAAACCCATGACCCCATACTTTCCAGTTCCCACAACAGGGGCACTTCTTCGGTCGGGTCCATGGAAAATCTCGCCCCATGGTAAAAATTTTCTTGAGTATTACATCCACAAAAAGTATCATTGGCTAATTGGTTTTGGGGCTTATTGCCCCGGTTGTTTAGGGCGGGATGAGAGCTGTAACTCTCCCCGCCCAATTTATTCATAAAAAAAGGCTTCCACATGAAAGCCCATTTAATCCAACATTTTGATACTTTTAGTCAATATATTTTGAAAATTTTATCTCTTTTCTGTCTATTTTATTGCGGCAATTAACAGCATAAAAGATTTAAAACTGAAAATATTTAAGCCATAGAATATGAAATATTTATTTGATACTAATATCTTGATTTATTTTTTTAACGGATCATTGCCAGATGAATTAGAAGATTCGGTCGCTGAAAAGGCCTTAGGGTGCACTTTTTGATGCCAAAAAGAGGTGTTTAAGGATTAGAATGATTTAAGATTTAAGGGTTTAGTGGATGGGGGTCAGGCTTCGCTTACGTGTGACCTTTACCCTGAAGGGCAGAAGCCAGGTTATTGTGGTTATTTGGGGGAAAAGTATTGAATTTTAGCAGGAAATTCGGTGAGGACAAAATTAATTATGCGTAAGGGAATCATATTAGCAGGCGGGTCAGGAACACGGCTTTATCCGTTGACCTATTCAGTCAGTAAACAGCTCATGCCCGTGTATGACAAGCCCATGATTTATTATCCCCTGTCAACTCTCATGCTTTCGGGCATTACCCAGATATTGGTTATCACAACGCCCCATGACTTTGACAGTTTCAAGCACCTGCTGGGGGTGATTGCTCGCAATGGGGTATCTGTCTGGAATATGCTATCCAGCCTTCTCCGGACGGACTTGTCCAGGCATTTATCATTGGAGAAGATTTTATAAAAAATGATCCAGTTACTTTGAATATCCACAAAATTTACCGGATATTCTTCAAACAACAAAGAAAGATTTTGAGAAAGAGGCCAGAATGGCAATGGTGGAACTTCTGGTTTTGGAGTAAGTGAGTTCAGGAAATCAAGCTTTATTGAAAAACGGTCAAC
>JAUSPI010000049.1 GCA_030655775.1 Syntrophales bacterium | reverse complement strand
ATTTTTGCCTATCCTGCCCAAGCTGGTTATAATACTCGACAAACCGTTTGTGATACATATCGAGTTCATATCCAAGGGATGCATAACCAACTTTATCTCGCCCCCCCACAGCAGATATCGCATCCTCGATATCGGGGTGACCAAAGTCATTACTTCCCATCCCCCTTTGTATCCCCACAAGCGCCTCTGTCCAGGCACTCTCCGCAAGCGGTCGTCCTTCCAGTTTCATTGTCAGCCCACAGCTGACCTTGCGTATTTCGTTTATCGTTGGAAAAAAATCCTGCGTAAATAAAACAGTTTTTACTGTTTCATCCCACAGGTCATCGGGAATATCCTTGAGGCACTCGTAGTAAATCTGCATTTTAGTCTCCACTTCTTTCATACCCGTATTTTTGTGTTTACAAACTGTGAGCATGGCGTTAAACTTTTCAGCGAAAGACTCCATTTTCATACTTCACTCCCCTTTCTTTCTTCTCTCTGTTTTATTTTTTGCAACCCGTTAAAAACACCCTGAATCTGGCTCGTTAAGCTTGTATCCCCTCTTTGCGATCCCCCTTCGTACTTACCCTCAAGAATCTTCGATATGTTTGTATCGTTACCAAACACGAAGTCTATATCCGCTCTCCACCCACGATCATTATTGCCTACCAGAAACGGGGTTTGGATAATCCCCTGAAATAGCCCTTCCCAGAATACCGGGTCGCTGCCGTATTCCCTGATACGTCTGGAGATGTTGCTTTTTCTCTGTTTTGTTAGTCTGACAACCTTGGGTAGTCCGGCGAGGCCACAGGTAGAATTCCACAACTCAACTATTTCCTGTGATGAGGGGGAAGGGCCGTTGATCATTGAAACGCCATCCGGATACTTATCTTCTTCGTTAATGACAATAATGTTTTCCTTTTTGTCGGGGTCCAATATATCTTGAGACAAACTTTTGGTATGGGAGGGGGGAGATGACTCTTCTTCTTTAGAAGAAGTAGTATTTGTATTCTTATTAGTAATCTTTGTATACGTCCTACATTTGATTGTAGGACCCTCTTGCATTTGATTGTAGGACCCTCTTACGTTTGATTGTAGGAGGGGGGAGGATTGGTCAACAATATCGGTCTGTTGTGGGTGTGTAATATTTAAGATGTTTTTTGGCACGGGTTCCAGAAAAAGGACGTTGGTCATTATAGCGTTGCCACTGTGAACCGTTCGGAATTCCGTCTTCAGAGATTCTTGGGCCTTCAAACGATCAATAGCCACCTTTATTTGCCGCTTTGAAACACCGAACATATCGGCGAAGCTCTGATAACTTCTCTGGAGCTTGTCCGCTTTAAACCTTCGTTTGTATCCAATCACCTTCCCCGTTGCTTCATCGCAAACCTCTACCAGCCTGTACCAGTAGACAACCTCCGCAAGAATATTAATTGCCAGTAGATCTGCCTTGCCAGAAGGGAATTTGATTGACTTGAACCAATTCTTTGGGATAATATTACCAGAGAAATTAATCTTGCTTATGTCCACACACGCTCTACTCAATTCGCCCTGTGCTATGTCTCGGTCCTTTTTATCGGCCATACAATTTGCCTCTCCTTGAAATCAGGTGAAATCAGGTGAAATCAGGTTTCATGGGAAATATCTCAATTTTCTTTGATGGGATTTTTATATACGTGTGGGAATCTGGGTAAATCTGAAAGGCGTTACGAAGGTATTTGCTATTAAATCTAACTCCACAGTGCCACGTAAATCGTGTTTTTAGCTGTAATGTAGAAGAGGTACAAGTATTGTTGGAGTCGGTCGAGTAATAACTATACCAACTGTTATTTGGAAGTAGTCACCGAAGGCAACAGTATCTATATAACAGTTAAACGAACTTCCTCTTTTCCAGTGTGATCCCACCATTTTAAAATTTCTTAAAATTACTTGACATTTAAACTTTATTTGTTATATGTAACATATAATCTACCAGGTCCTCTATCATAGTTTTTAAATTATGTCAAGTAAAAAAGATATGCTCAGTAAAGGCAAGTACCACCAGGTGAACTAAAAATGAAAAAAGTAGCGGAAATAATTGATTATTTAAAAAACAAATGTGGGGTTGAATTTGAACGAGATGTTGCTAAGATAATGGCTCTCTCCTCTTCTGATCTGACTCGGCGAAAAATTCAGAACAGTGTCCCATACAGAAACCTCCTGCAGGTGTGCAAGGAACACAATATTTCCGCTGACGAGTTGTTTTTTGGAAGGAAACCTGAAGATCCCACAATAAAACAGTTCCAGAATGAGGATATAGCAAGAAAGTTAATTGAAGTTCTCGCCGCACTGGAAAAAGAACGTCCAGATTTTTTCCGCGATATATACGGAAAAGTGATTGGAGAAGCGAGTTGGCTTACGACAAAAAGAAAAAGGGAAATATCCGAGGAACTGAGTGCGGATAATAGTATTATACTGAGAATCAATAGAGTGAAGATGATCAACACAATATTTTACTTTGCGTCCAACACAAAAAAGTGCGGGAAGACCAAGCTCATGAAGCTCATGTACCACCTCGACTTCTTTCACTTCCGGGAAACGGGCAGTTCTGTAACCGGCCTGAACTACTATGCATGGAAACAGGGGCCGGTCCCGGCTGATCTTTTCAGGGAATTATCTAATGACCCCAAGCCGGACATGGAGAGAGCCATTAAAGTGGAAGTTATTGAGAACTTTCAAAAGATAGTCCCTGAGGAAGATTTTAGATTCGATGAGTCCATATTCACCAAGCGTGAATTGCGTCTTCTGCAAAACGTAGTATCATTTTTCAAGAATACAAACGCTGAACAAATTGTTGAGGCTACTCATCTGCCCAGGCAGCCGTGGGTTAAGACAATTGCGGAAAAAGGCGAAGGTAAGATGATCAAGTACATGCTTGCAGTAGATGGCAGGCATGGTCTCACCAGACGCGAGATTTTAGAACGTCAGGAAGAATTAAGGGAAATGTATAAAGCGCTTGGACTTAGTTGGAAGGATGTGCCACATGAAAGTGACGACATCCCCCTTCCACCAGAGAGTATTCTCTGACTGATATAGAAATTTTAATCTGCTTATCCAAAAATCAAGGCAGATCGGTACGCTGATTGGGAGGTTATCGTGCAGGAGAAAGAATCAGTTATTAGCAGCATCGCAGAATTTATTTTAAAAAACCATAACAGACTTACATACGCCGATATCAATGGTAAGAAGTGTGCCTTTAAATCGGTTGTTGACGCTCTGGAAAGAATTGGTCCCGGGGAAGTCGAAACCCTCACTCTGAAGGGTAAGGATGGAGTTTTGGGGATAATTCATCTCCATAAAGTGTAATTTTCACACACACATCTTCTTTAGGGGACAATTCCCTGTTTCATAGTAACAATTCCCCGCCATAAGGTAAACGCCCTTTGAGTACAAATACCTATACCGCAATCTACGTACGTGTATCCACCGAAGAACAAGCCCAAAAAGGTTACTCTACTAAAAACCAGATAGATCAACTTACCCAAACCACAAAAAAACAGGGATGGAAGTATCGAATATTTGATGACATGGGTTATTCAGGAACGAAGTATGACAGACCCGGTCTCACAGCGATGCTCGATCTCGTCAAGGAAGGTAAAATTGAGCGGATTCTGGTCTGGAAGATTGACAGACTAAGTCGAAAGCTCAGCCATTTGCTGAGCATACTTGAACTCCTTGAAGGCAACAAAGTTGAGCTTATTTCCATCAGCGAAAACTTCAATGTCAATACCCCCATGGGCAAGCTTTTACTTGGCCTTCTTGGAAGCGTGGCAGAGTTTGAACGGGATTCGATAATTCAGAGGATCAAGGCGGTCAAGAACACACGAAAGCGGGTAAAGCGACTGCCGCTGGGACATGTGCCATACGGCCTGAAACTAAACGAGGAAAAGAACAGGCTCGTGCCCGATAACGGTCCGGGCCATGAGATCGTAAAAAAGATATTTGACCTTTCGCTTCACGGAATAGGCATGGTCGGAATAGCCGAATACCTTAACGACAACGGGTTCAGAACAAAATATGGCAAACGTTTTGATTCTTCAACAATTGGGCGAATGCTTGGCAATTATACCTATGCGGGCATGATTGAAATAGACAAAGAACTGGAGCATGGAAACATTGACCCGATTGTAACGTTCGATACTTATCAGGAAGTCAGACGGGAAATCCAAAAAAGGACTCGCACGCCCAGCCACCCCGCAACTAAACATCTCCTGACAGGATTGCTGAAGTGCAATGTTTGCGGCAGTGGCCTGGTCAGCTCTGGAGACTATAAAATAGGAAAAAGATTTTATCGTTGCGGCCGTAGCGCTAATGAGGGCAGATCAGCGTGTACCTTGAAATCATTTCACGCCGGGAAGATAGAAGCATCCATTACAGACAGGCTGATCGAAACAATTGAAAAAGACAAGACCGAAATTCTTGAGTCCATGATCAACGGGGAAGCTGAGTACCGCAATCAGGAAAAAACTGCAGCGCAGAATATCCAGAGGCTAAAAACACTCATCCAGAAAAACATAAAAAGTATCAACAAATATTTTGAGATGTTTGAGTCTGAATTCATGGATAAAGCGGAGCTTAAAGACCGTATTGAAGCGCTGAAAGCCGATAACGAAACATACCAGAATCAAATAAGCGAGTTGAATTTTTCCCTTCCCGATCTTGATCCTGCTAAAACGCGCAAGCAGTACGAAATTGCCTTGGAAAATTTTTGGCTAGTACTTGACCTCACCGAACTTTCTGAAAAAAGAAATCTGTTTCAAGTTATTATTGAAAAAATCATCACACACAATGACCATCTTGACGTTCATCTAAAAACTGGATACTCGTTCCGTGTTGACTACCCACGAAAAATACGAAGATTTACCAGAACATTAGCCGACTGGGAAATCACGGCACTTGAAGGAATGAACACGAAGAAGGCAAAGGCTGTGCTAATGGCAAACAACGGTGTGGAGGTGCGAGAGATCGCGCACACTCTTGGAGTAGACTTCAGTAAGATTCAATGGATATTAAAAGCAGTCGGCAAAAGAGGAATTGCCTCGTGTTTTAAGGATTTTGGGGAGAATCAGCCAATTCCATTTGAAAGTTTTTTACTGGAAAACATTGACACCTGCAAGTACCTGTCATTCAGCAAGATATCAGATGTCTTGAGAAAAGAGGGATACTCTTTCTCCAATCAGCAACTCAAAAATTTTTGGTACCGGCACTTCATACAAAAAACAGCCATTTCCACTTCTGTTTAATTTTTCAACCCCTCCCCTTCCCCGGACATCATTTCAAACTACTTACTGGTTAACACCTCAAAACATTTCTTTCCATAAAATGGTGGCACTCATGTTCATATATAGTGCAGTGGAAGTATAATGCTTTCCTTGCGTGTATGCTAGCCCTGATTGGCAGGCTCGGGTAAGAACAGAATGCCTGCTTATTAAAAAAGTTAAGGAAAGGACAAGAAATGTACATACTTGAAAGACGGGGCGATCTTTACTCAATAGAAGGCGGCAATCTTGAGGTTTTAAAAATACCTGTAACCCGACAGGTAACACCCTTCGCTGAGGCGGGGAAGATGGTTTACACCACGGGCGATGTAAGTTTCGAAACCCATTTACCCGAGAACAAAGGCATTACTGGGGGAATGTTAGGCAAAATAGTCGGAGCGGGCAAGCGGTTGATGGCGGGTGAATCGCTGTTTTTTACTTATTTTAGGGGTCATGGCGAAGTTGGGTTCGCCGGAAGCGTACCTGGCCGGATACTGCCTATAGGTCTTAACGGAAACACCGTTTTAGCTCAACGTGACGACTTCAGTGCCGCCGTGGGTGACGTGGGTATATCCGTAGCCTTTCAAAAACGAGTTGGTGCCATCCTCTTTGGCGGTGAGGGTTTTATCTTGGAGAAGATATCAGGAGATGGGATTGCCTTTATTCAGGTTGCAGGCGATCTCCTCTCTTTTGATCTAAGTGCCGGAGAGACTATGCGGGTAGACACCGGTTCCGCAGTCGCGTGGGATGACAGTGTTACATACAGCGTAGAGGTCATAAGCGTTGGTTTTGGTAACCTAAAATTGACCCACTTGGAGGGCAAACGGCAACACAAAATTGACCCACCCGATAGAGTTCTCTGGTAGAGAAGATACCTCATGGGGTATTAGAGTACCGGAGGTGAAGGGAGAATGATAACGGTGGATCAATACAATTATATCAGGACAGCGCATAGAGTGTACGGGAAGAAGATTAGAGCGATAGCCAGAGATACAGGACATTCAAGAAACACCGTCAGGAAGGCGCTCAGTAAAGAACTCTGTGATTACAGTGCCAGAAAGGACCAGCCGTATCCGGCACTGGGTCCATATCTGGATATCATTGACAGGTGGCTTAAGGGAGACAAAGATAACCCCAAGAAGCAACGCCACACTGCAAAAAGGATTTACTCTCGACTGTGTTATGAACATGGCTTTGAGGGCAGTGACAGAACGGTGAGGAAGTACGTGCATGATGCCCGTAGACTGCTTGGACTTGACAACTCTCTGGTTTTTATTCCCCTGGATCCCGAGCCTGGACTTGAAGCAGAAGTAGACTGGGGAACGAGTCATGCCATATTGGCTGGTGAGCACGTCAAACTGAAGATGTTCTGTATGCGCTCTAAAGGCAGCGGGAAACACTTTGTCCAGTGTTTTCCATGTGAACGTCAGCAGGCCTTATTTGAAGGGCATATTCAGGCCTTTGATTTTTTTGGCGGGGTGTTTTCCACCTTGATCTATGACAATCTGACCACCGCGGTTGACAAGGTTCTGCGCGGCAGGGACAGAAAGATCAATGAAAGTTTTTTGAAGTTTCAGGCGTATTATAATTTTACGCCACGCTTTTGTAATCCCGCTCAGGGTCATGAGAAAGGCGGAGTTGAAGGCCTTGTCGGATATGCCCGCCGCAACTACATGGTACCCGTACCCGAGGCACAGAGCCTGGAGGAGTTAAACCGACGTCTTCTGGATGAATGCATGGCCTATGGCAACCATCGCATGTCCGGCAGGGAAGAAACAGTCAATGAGTTATATGAGAAAGAGAAGCAACACCTTCTGCTCATACCCGAGGTCCGGTTCAGCAATATTGAGACCTTCTCAGGGAAGGTGGACAAGTACTCAACAATGATCATGGACAAGAACCGCTATTCGGTTCCCACTCGCTACGCAGGTCTGAAGGTTCAGGCCATTACCTGTGTGGATCGGATGGATATATTCCACGGCAGCCGGAAGATAGCCGCCCACCGTCGCCTGTATGGCAACAACAAATGGCAGCTGGATCCGTTTCATTACCTGGAATTGATCTCCCAGCGTCCTCAGGCCTTTGAGTCTGCTCGTCCTATCAGGCAATGGAGAAAAGTATGGCCGGAGTGCCTTGAACAGATCCTGGAGCGTTTCTGTGAAAAGCAGGGGCATACCAGTGGCACTAAGGATTTCGTAAACGTCTTGATGCTCTTTAAAGAACACAAAAAGGAAGATGTAGTTTCCGCGGTGGAAGGAGCCCTCTCAGCCGGTGTCAGCTCCAGCGAGGCAGTGGAGCATATACTGATCAGCAGGATAGCTCCAGTGGAGTACTCTCCCGTTCCACTTAACAATTGGGAGACGCTTCCGCCTCCGGATGTTTCGGTGTACAGCCGGATAGGGGGTGCCCTGTGAAAGCAGCCGTTAAAGTCCAGCTTCTGCCCAATATGAAACTTTTGAAGCTCTCCGGCATGATCGCACAGCTCGAGACATGCCTTCGCCAGGCCCGGGACAGAAGTGAGGATTATGGAGAGTTTCTGCTCAATCTGACAGAGATTGAGGTGGCTGTCCGGACAGAAAACGGGTTAAAGCGCAGAACCAGGGACGCGAGATTCCCTCTTCTGAAACCCATTGAAACATTTCAGTTTGAAGCGGCCCCGGATCTGGATACCCGTTTGATCAGGGAACTGTTAAGCGGTCAATACATCAAAGAGGCCCGCAACGTGATATTACTGGGCCGTAGCGGTACCGGCAAGACACATCTGGCAACCGCCCTTGGGATGGAGGCCTGCCGCCAGGGAATACGAACGAGATTTGTTACAGGCTGCGGGTTGGCCAATGAACTGATCGAAGCTCGAGATGAAAAGAACCTTGGACATACCATGAAACGTTATGCCGGTTATGGTTTGCTGATCATTGATAAATGTTGAGTCTTTATTAATGTTGAGTTCTAAACATATCCTATTGATTTTTTATCAAAAAAGCATCATGGATCTCCACATTAATTCTATACAGGTGGATCATAGTGACTCCAGCCAGTTCAGGATATCTGGATCGCTGCGCCACGACAAATGTGGAACAGATTTGGTCTGAGGCGAAGCAGCCTTTGCGATTGCCTCTCGCTTCATGTCCAAATCGATAGTGGCGTATTTGTTAGTAGTATTGATACTGGCATGCCCAAGCCAATTAGCAATAGTGACAAGATCGACTCCGGATTTTAAAAGATGAACAGCTGTACTGTGCCTCATACTGTGGGGATGAAGGCGCTTAATTTTAAGAGACGGGTGGATTTGTGCTGCTTTTTGTATGTACTTTGCCATAATGTATCTGACCCCGAACCTGGTGAGAGGTGTTCCCAGATGATTCGTGAACAGGGTAACCGGTTGTCTCAGGTCAAGACCTCGTTCTTCTACGTATTGACGAAGTATGCGTGCGGTATTTGCCCATAAAGGACAGATACGTTCCTTGCGTCCCTTACCGAAGATATTCACGATAAATGGAGCAGACAAATGCAGGTCAACGGCCTTCAGGTCGACGATTTCCTGCACCCTGGCACCAGTGTTGAACATGAGGGCCAAAAGCGCATAATCACGCAGCCCATTTGATTTTGAACGGTCAACCTGATTGAGAACAGCTGACAATTCTTCAAACTCCAGATATTCAACTGTACGAGTGCACATGCGTTTAAAAGGGACACTCAAGATCTGTTGAGACGAGGCCAGATACTCAGGAAACATGCCGGCCACGTAACGGAAAAAGCTGTGCACTGCCGAAAGCCGTATATTACGAGTGCCGACCGAATTATGTCTTTCTGATTCAAGGTGATCGAGGAAAGCGACGATTTTGTTGACGTTCATATCCTCAAAGCAAAGACTGTTGACTGGACCATTATTACGTGCAAGGAAGACGAGCAGAAGCTTCATGCTGTCTCGATAACTGTGGGCAGTGTGAAGGCTCGTACCTTTTTGGCGGGGCAGGTAGTTACAGAAAAAGCCCTGCAATGCCGTTGCCAATTCATTGGATTTCTTTTTGTTCATCATGCACCTCCGGTTGCGGCTATTCGAGGGCTACAGGGTTTTGGAGCCTCGATATCATCTGTGATAATATTCCCATATTTTTGCTCAAAACGGGCGCTTGCTACGGACCGGAGAGATCCTGCAAAGAGCAAATAGCATTGGGTGGAAACGACACTGACATGCCCCATATAGGTGGACAATTGAGGCAGCTTTGCCAGCACGTTTTCGCCATTGTGGTACCAGCGCAGCAGTGCATTAACGGCAAAGGAATGACGGATATCATGAATCCGGGGTGGGATACCTTTGGAGGTAAGGATTTTAAGCGATGCGCAAAGAAGTCTCCAGTTTTGCGCCAGGCCGGTCCCTGTGTAAGCTCTTCCCTCAGCGCCACCTGCATTGTTCCAGATAATTGGAGATGATTCTTTCATCGACAATCCGCACCGTTGACGCTCGTTGAGATATGTACGCAGTTCAGCGTCAGTGGTAGCAGACAGAGGAATGATACGTTCTTTGTGAAACTTTGTGGAGCGGATGAACAATGTTGATTCGGCCGCATCGAAATCACCAAAGGTCAAGCGCAGGAGCTCGCCTCGGCGCAACCCGCTAGTATAAAGCAAAGCAATTGCCAATCTCATCGTTTGTGGTCTCAAAGGGCTCTGTGGCATGGCTGGAAGCAACTGGGCTGCACGAAGCAGACGGGCAATATCTAAAGATGAAAGGATGTATGGAATAAATTGCGAATGGTCTTTTGGGAATGTCAGGATATCAGGAACAAAGCTATGCTGGTGCGATCGCCGGCGATAGAGGCAGAGGTTGCGAACGATCCGCATACGATTTCTTCTGACCGTGGGTGAAAGGTGAGCAAAGATATCACACCATTGGCTGAATATCTTTCCATCCAGCTTCTGTATCCAAGGACTCTGAGTTGCCAGGAAAGAATCCAGAGAATGCAAAGTGTTCTCCTCGTTCCTGTATTCTTTGCCGAGGGAGCGATGCAGGTGCAGATATGACTTGATATCTTCTGTGATAAAGCTTTGTAACGGCATTGCCAGCTTGACTCCCTTACACCATCTTACAGTGGGCAGATCGTTTAGCGCCTTAATGTTGATACGGATCCCGTCATCTATACAATGTGGCACTTCAAGTGCTACACCACGCAGATCATCGGTGGCTAACCGCAAGTAGACACAGGTGCTCTCTGGGTTACGATGTCCTAAAATGTCGCCGATGACTTTAACCGAAGTGCCGTGCCGCAACAGATGAACGGCATAGGAGTGCCGAAGGCAATGGGGACCCTGGTATGGAATATCCAGGCCACTTAAACGAACCTGGCGCTGAAATACTTCGGAGACAGCCGTTGGTTTTAAAGGCCCGCCTGGTGCCCGGATACGGAGAAAGATCTCGCGGTATGGAAGTTCTGGTCGCCGGGTCAAATAATCAATCAACGCTTGACCTACATCATCCGTTAAAGGAAGGACAAGGTTGTTCTCAGTTTTACCCTGCAAAATGTGGACAGTGCCGGCACGCCAGTTGATATCATCTAAAGCCAAGGACACAACCTCACAAGACCTCAGGCCATAGGTAGTAATTAAACGCAGCATTGCATAGTTACGAATGCCCTGTGTGTCTGTGCGGTTAATCGAATTAAGAAGATTATTAACTATAGACCAGGGAAGAGAATGCGGAATTTTCTCAAGCCGGTATACTCTTGGCGTGTCGATCATTTTATGCAGCTGGGACTGTAAAATCCCTTTGCCATACTCGAATCTAAGGAAAGCACGCAAATATCCGACAACGTGTTGTAATGAATATCGATTAAGGTTCCTGGAACAAGCGCAGATAAAATCTTCTATCTGCTTTAATGTTAGAAGGGGCAAGGCCTGTTCGTTGGTATCAAAGCCTACCTGTTTAAGAAAACGGCCGAGATATCTACGATGCGATTGAATCGTAGTGTCGGACAATCCTCTTACATTTTTCAGGTATGCAGCAAAATGCTCCAGTTCTTTATCCGAGCGGGTTTTGGGTGTAGGAAACAGCAGTGGCAGTTCGCCTTTTTCCTCGAGAAACTTTTGCAACCGTCGAACAGTGCTTGCAATGGCTGGACGATCTTGACGAAAATGCTGGCAGGCTTTTTCAAAATCGCAATGAGTGAGTTCGCCGATGGATTGTAAACCTTGCTTTTGCAGAAAAACTATGATTTGACGCGTACCTTTAAGCTGATTACGAATAGTGCCGAGCGTATAGCCATGCAGGTAAGACCACTGTGTGAAATCATCGAGAAATGGACCGAAGACAGGAAGCGCCAGATACTTCTGATGCGATTTGGGGCGAATAGTTGAAATCATACTGAACCTCCTTTCAAATAAAATTGCTATTCAGGAGATTCTAATATGATCGAATATTAATGTGGAGAGATTCTTCCGTTTATCCTTGTTGTTGATACACTTGAGTGAAAAACTCAACATTAATAAAGACTCAACATTTATCAATTTATGTTGAGCTCAACATAAATTGATGAACTTGGCTATGTTCCCTTTTCCAAAGAAGGATCAGAACTGCTTTTTCAAGTCTTGGCAGAACGGTATGAAAAAGGTTCAAACGTAATCACCACCAATCTGGGATTTGCTGACTGGACTCAGGTGTTTGGCGATCCGGTCATGACTGCCGCTTTATTGGATCGCCTGACCCATAAGGCCCACATCATCAATTGCACGTGGGAGAGCTATCGGTTGAAACAAAGCCTTAAAGGAAAAAGAACAACGCCGATGAAGAAACAAAACACCGATGGAAATGATAAGGGCTGATAGTGGTTATGACCAGAGAAAAGTGACGGAATTGAAACGGCGGTACGAATAGGAATCAGCGGATTGGTTGTGGCCACATCAGCAGGTGAAACTCCGGTCGCCCTACGGGCTCCCTCCGTTTCACCAACTGTTCACAATAAGCAAGGTCTGGGATGATATTTTCTGATCATCTCTAATTATTAACACTGCTCAGGGTGGTCAATTTTGGGTTAGCACAGGTGGTCAATTTTCGGTTGTCATTTCCAACCTGTTTGAAATAAGTTCTAATTGCTATGAAAATCCCATCTAACTCTCCTTTAGAAAAGGGGAGAAGGCACCCCGTTCGTAATATTCATTACTGGAA
>JAUSPI010000048.1 GCA_030655775.1 Syntrophales bacterium | reverse complement strand
GATGATGGGAAGGATGAACCCTCAGTTGAACATGTCAGACATGGACGGGTGGTTTAATAAGATCCCGAAGCAATCGTTTTGGTATCATCTGCGTGTGTGGTCAGAGGAAAACGTTCATGGTGATGACTTTGCCCATCTTTTTTCCTGCACCACAGGCAGGAGCTCAATACCACCGCAAATAACTTTTTTGTCCATGTTTATCATGCTCCACAAGGGCTACAGCTATAGAGAAATGCCGGAAGTGGCCATGTTCGATGACCGGGCCAAATATGCCCTGGGCTTGAGCCGGTCACCGGAATATACTCTGACCCGCTCTACCTTAAACCGCCATCACCAAATATTCATGGAAGACAAGATTATCCGAAAGTACCTCAAAAAAACTCTTCAGGATGCAGTTGAATCAGGTATGTTCGAAGGCTGCGACTCGGACCTTGTGGACTCCTTTATGGTTGCCGGTGCCACCTCCCGTCGGGACACATATACACTTATAATCAAAGCGGTGAACCTGGTTTTGAAAACCGCTGTTGAAGAAGATGAATTAAGTCTTAAAGAACTGCTTCAGTACAATACATATGACTACATAGGGAAGCCCAAGATTAACTGGAACGACGAGACAGAAAAACAAAAGCTGATTGAGGTATTGGTTTTAGATGCCCGCAGGCTCAATGAATATATATGTGCTTTTCCGCAAATCTCCGAAGAGCTAAAAAGTGCAACAGCACTGTTAAAGCTGGTTTCTGAGCAGGATGTAGAAGAAAAAGACGGGAATATTCAGATTGCCCGAAAAACCTGCAAAGACCGGATCATTTCTGTAACCGACCCGGAGATGAGGCATGGCAGAAAAACATCCAGCCAAAAAAGCGATGGTTACAAGGGTCACATTCTTGCCGGTGGAAAAGACCACAGCCTGATTACAGCTACAGCGGTAACCGCAGCCAATGTAGCAGACAGCGGAGCTATAGAAGAACTGCTTGACCAGCGGGCCGAAAACATTTCAGAACCGCTAAACAAACTAAGCGGTGACACCGCTTACGGTGGCGCAAAGATGAGAATCGACATGCAAGAGCGCAACATTGAACTCGTAGCGAAGGTGCCTCCGGCAACCAATCCCAAAGGGCATTTTACAAAAGATGAATTCGCAATTGACCTGGAAAACAATACCATAACCTGTCCGGCGAATCATACGATCAAACTCAAAAAAGCAGGTTCCCACAAGTTTGCGGCTACTACTTGTAACGAATGCAGTTTGCGTTCCCAATGCACTTCCGCAAAAAACGGTAGGGTCATTGTCATTCATGAACACGAAGCAATTTTACAGAAAGCACGCCGGGAGCAGGAAACTCCTGATTTTAAAGAAGAGTATCGGCTGCGCCCCCGCGTGGAACGGGTGATTGAAAACCAGACCGTGAACGGTGCCAGAAATGCCCGCTATTACGGAAAGCAGAAAACCGGCTTCCAGTTGATGGTTCATGCTGTTATTCATAACTTCCGGACGGTCGTGCGTTACCTGGAAAAAATGGTCAATACTGAGAATGTCGAGCCGGCAGCTGCAGTAAACACAACTTAGCGCAAGGGGGTAGTGTGTACTTTGACTGGTAATTAAAGGTAATTTGACAGGAATGGGGTGATTTTTACTGTAAAACTGGCTGTTTTCCTTGCTGATAAACCCATTTTGGATTCATAATATCTTCTGGTTCCCACTAAATGGGATTTGTTAAAAGCTATCCAGGGACGTTCTGCTTCAAAAATGCGTTTTTGGGACAGTCTCCTAGGGTCAAGAGAATAACAGTTTTCTAACAACTCAACTGCTTCAATAGCAGCCTGTCCATATTTACTCAATCACTAACACCTCCAGAGCAGCAATAAAACAACATATCGACTATTTTTTGAAAATATTTTCACGATGCCACTTTATATAATTGATCTGTTTTGGTCTTTTAGAAACAACAATGTCCTCATGTATTCTAATTAACTGACGATCTAAATAATTTAATTCCCGATACCCATTCTACAAAAAAATGCAAGAAGTTCGATTTTTGTATGAGGATAAGTGTAAATACTGTTGCAAAAATAATTTTTAACTATGACCTTGATTCCGAATTCCTCATAAAGTTCCCTTTGTAGACACTCTTCAAGAGTTTCCCCATCTTCAATTTTACCGCCAGGAAATTCCCATTTATTAGTAGTTTATCATCGGCTGGTCTTTTGGCAATTAGTAACTTATTGTCTTTAATGAGGATGGCAGCTGTTACTTGTAGCATACAGATAAGCACCCCTTACACATAAATGTAACCCTCTTCTTTGTAAGGCTTTTCTTTTCCCATAGTAAAGAATGCTGCATTGTTTATAGAACGAAAAACAGCAACCATAGCAATAATACTGTCGAGACAGTCACCACCCGTATTGTTAATTATTAAATCCCTCATGTTCTCATTAACATTCTGCGACCTGTGCAATAGCAATCAGACTCATGCAGCCCACGTGAATGAGAGGGTGTCTTTAGAACACCACAGTTCCTGCTCATTGTTTAAGTGCAGGGAGATAACTGATGCAAGAGCTACCGATCCCGATTTGGACCAACTCAT
>JAUSPI010000047.1 GCA_030655775.1 Syntrophales bacterium | reverse complement strand
ATATACCCACAGAATCGCCATCAGCAATAACCGCATCCTCAATATCCAGGGTGGCAAGGTTTCCTTCTTGTGGCGGGATTATGCCGACGATAACCGTCAAAAGACGATGACGCTCAAGGCTGATGAGTTCATCCGAAGGTTCCTGCTTCATGTTTTACCCGAACGCTATGTCCGGATACGTCACTTTGGTCTGTTGGCAAATAGAACCCGTAAAAACAACATCGCGTCATGCCATAAGATATTGGACGTAGAAAAAGAACCAAAAGAGAAGAAGCGGGAGACATGGCAGGAACAGCTCCTCAGAATCTGCGGGATCGATGTTAACGTCTGTCCTGTCTGTCAGAAAGGCAGGATGCACACAATAGAACGTCTGCTTCCCGTTAGGTGTAACAGCCCGCCGGAGTTTATACGATGAGCACCCTTTACCCCGCAAACTCCATATGGCCTGCTTCCTGCGAAAAGAGCACTCTTTTTCGACACGGTGTCCTATGTCCAAAAATCGAAGGTTCAACGATAATCGCATCAAGAATAGGACAATCCATAGCGTTCCCGGAGTCCGTCTCGAAGATTTTTCATTTCAAAACGACATCACCGACCCTGATTTCCTTTTTCTCTATAACAAAAAGTGGCCAAGTCGCAATTGAAACCCCATAGCTCATGGCACGCGGCTTAGTCCTTCAAGCGTCAATCCAAAATTGCATCAACACCTCAAACCTAAATCTGATTGTCTATTATCGCAACTTTGGATTGACGCTTATTCGTAATAGTGAGGGGATGATTGATTGTTTGTTAATCCTTGGGTCCGTAGTCCGAGTCCATACTGGCTCGCTGAGAAAGATGATAATGGGCAATGGGAAGAATATACATTTTTGCCGTAATCTTGGTTAGAATTCGTACATCTACTTCAGAAATCCTTAAAATCGTTTCACATGAACCAAGACCAATATGGAGACGAGGTTGCGTCATCTTTTCTTGCACCAGATGAGGGTCTTGCTACTAAATTTAACGATCTGCTTTAAGACCGTTTGAGCACATTTCTTCGTGAAAATCCTTTGCGGAATCAGGATGCCCCGCGGCTTCCCGTGTGATTTTGTACAATGGAGGGGTCAGTCGGACAACAGCGAATCTCATCAAAAAAGGGGGTCCTTTTTTCTTCAACGCATTTTACGGCATACAGGTAAAGCGCGGCGCTCCAGGTTTGCCAGTCCTGACCCATGGGTTTGCCGTCCTGGGCTTTCAGCCATTCGTTAAATCCAAAATCGACGTCCCCAGTATTGGAAATTTTTATATTATGAGTAAGCGCCACAAGCTTTTCCCTGGCGAGCGTGTATCTTTTGGCGGCAACCAGAGCTGCCACATAAAACCCGCATATAAAAGGCCATATACCTCCATTATGGTACTCTCCGGGTCTGTTATATTCTGAATATCGCACACGCCAGTCAGTATCTTCAGGTTTAATAAAGGGGAAGAAATTGGGCGGCAGATCAACCGCCAATGCGCCGCTTTCCCTCATTCCTGCACACTCCTCTTCGATCCAGGAAATTATTCTATCGGCCCGCGAGGGGGACGCTATTCCAGAGAGGATGGCAAGGCTGTTACCGAGCAGGTCGAACCGTTCGCTGCTATGGATCTTATATGACCAGAAAGCATAGTAGGGCTTATGTTTTACCACGAGACCTTCGTGAACATGACGGTGCATGATCCCGCCGGTAATCGTAAACCGGCTCATCTCACGGTTCACCCCGTCCGCTCTTTCGTGCCGACCCAGGAGCCGGAGATAGCTGTATACCAATGTATTAACATACAGACCATATCCAGGCACCCATTGTTCATCCCGCCAATCGCTTGTCGGCTGCTGTGCAACCAGGTACCGGTCCGAAGGGCTTTGGTACTCCATCCATTTCAGGGCTTTTTCAACCGCTTCCTCAAGAAAGTCCGATTCGCCTGATACCTTTCTGAAAATGCCAGCACCCAATAAAAACAAGGGGGTTGTATCACTTGCTCCACGGTCCTCTTTGTCATGCACCAGCGAAGGGATATGTCCATGCCCTGTCTGATTTTTTGCCAGTGTCTCCAATACTCTCCGAATACTATCCAGGAGCTTCTGATTCCCGGAAACTGCAACTCCCAGAATGGAAAACATCAGATCCCTTGTATATGGCTCCGGATATCCCCAGCCGGCAGTTCGTGGGAGTCCGTGGTATGGTCCATGGGAATTATGAAGCAGCACTTCAAGGGCGGCCGTCTTTGCATCTTCTATCTCTTGCCGGTTTGAGGTTTGCATGGTTAGACTACTTTATTCCCAATTTATCGTTCATTAGCTGCACAAACCTTTTGGCGACAACACGGTAATCAAAATGTTGAACTACACGCTCCCTAGCTGCTTTACCCATCTTTTCCCGCAATGCCGCATCAGTCATAAGATCCATCAAGTAGTTGGCAATATCATGAACACTTGCACGATAATCCACTGTCCGTGGGTCTTTAAATACAACCCTGTGTTTATCTTCAAAACCGGATTCATCACCAACGGTCACTTCGTTCACAACTACTTGCTGTGCCACATTTGCCAGGAATGCGGTTTCGCCATGAACAAGTGTATCGAGCATTCCCATGGCATTAATTCCTATTACCGGTTTTCCACAAGCGCCGGCTTCTACTTGCGGCATTCCGAATCCCTCGAGCCGCGAAGGGGCCGCATATATATCGCATGCATCTATCAGGTAGGGCATGAAATTACGTGAAATGATATTTGTCGTATAGATAACATTTTTTTCAATGCCCAGGGTTGTCGCTAATTCCAGATCGGCCAGATTCTGAAGTTTGGTTCTCGGCTGGGGCCATACCTTGCAGACATATTTCCAGTCGGGCGCTTTAGTATCAATAATAGCAAGCGCCTGCATCACCTCCTGTGCACCTTTTGATGCGGCGTCTCCGCCAACAGTGAGAACCATCAACTGATCGGGTGAGACCCCCAGCGATTCGCGCACAGACAAAACTTTCGGGTCATCCTTACTGAAAGGGGCAAAAACGTCCGTATCGCAGCCTATAGGCAATACTTCAATTTTATCGCCACTGATCCCATCGCGGACATACATCTCCTTTACCCAATTCGATGTCACCAGTATAAGTGGGAGAGCATTCAAAACTTCCTGGTAGTTTGCAATATAACCGTCGGCAACCAGCCATGGCACCGGCTGCACGCCATACCGTTGCGGGTGAAGCACTAATTGTGGCGTGTGCCCCCAATAACCTACACCAACAACAACATCCGGCTCAAACCAGCGATAGTACCATTCCTTCTCCTGCGCTGATTCGAAATTAACAGCATGGACATCGACACCTATTTCAAGAAGTCCCCTGTATAGGAGATCTCCCTGTGTTGCCAGCCCTCCGGGTGAAGGCGGGTAATCATATAGTACCAATACTTTCATGAGCGTTAATCTCCCTCCGACGTGTCGGGATCCGGTTTATGCTGAAACCCCTCCATTGTTAAGCCATTTTTCAGCATCGTCCGGATCAGTAAATTGCCAGAATGATTCTGCCTTCGGTGTTGTTTCTGCTTCAAAGCTGCTTTTTTCAAATCCGTATGTTTCCGTAATTATGCTGTATTTCCTACGCAATATCCGTTTCGTAAGTGTCCGGTAAAGAGGGGCGCTTTTCACAGGTCTGGGATAATATTCCTTATTGCCGTCCTCGTAAGCAAAGGCCCAAAATTCATTGGTAGAAATTTTACCGGCATGCCACAGTTTAATAACTGCCTCGCTTACTTCCTCATGCCGGATATGTCTTGTGTATTCTCCGGTTGGATTATGGGAAATTATCAGATCGAAACACTTTGGAGGTAATAAGTCCAGTATAGCAAGCTCAACCTCTTTTTTATCCAAAGGTTTCTGTTCAGGTCCGTCGTCGAGATCCCCCATGATTCCTTCTGATTTGAAAATTTTTAATGCATTGTAAAATCTGGGGGCCCGGTCTATATCGCTTCCCCTGCACAAGCAAACAATGAACCACTGCCATAACGGATGGCTCAGTATTGTTCCTCCGGTCCATAATGTTTCATCATCGGGGTGAGCAACGATCACAGCCACTGACTTTGCAATTTTGCTATTCATAGGCCTGTCCTGTTTAAGATTCTCTATCATAATATACTTCATAGAAGCCAAGAGATTCATGAATTCTCTACGTGTTGTGAAATTGAAAATAGTTGGACAAAAGCAACCGTGCCTCGGAAACGATCCGGTAATCATGGAGATAGACTTCTTCGTATTTCACGAGGTCCTTCTACAAAAAGGTTGTCACGGACACTATAACAACCATCCATCCTGATTCTGATGTCGGCATTCAAAAGAATGTTCTTAAATTCCTGATTCGTGAACGGAACACCTTGGTCAGAATTTAAAAAACCTAACCCGAAATTGCTCAAATTGAAAGTGAATTAGAAAATATAGATAAGAGGAAGCCCAAGACATTAAAAACATTTGGAGTAATAGAAAATGATGGATCAAGTTTGCTCTTAATTTTTATTGCTGATTGTCACTCATAATCTCCAACAAACAATCCAATTCAAGGGCGCACTTGCTGGTACCCTCCAAGAAGAAAAGCCGGGGCACTCAATATAAGTGTCCCAGCTTTTGAATTCTGGCTCGCCGAAAAAGATGATAATGGGCAATGGGAAGAAGATATCTTTTTGTCGTAACTTTGGTTAGAATTATTACAGCTACACCTACTGATCTTCACTCTTGACTGTCCCGAGAGATTACCCATTATTTATTGCTATACGTAACAAAATGATAGTTGACATTATATAGGTTAATGGTCATTATCTGTCTGTTTTTCCTGTTGGTTTAGGGGAAAAGGAGGCAGAGATGACTATATATTGTACAGTACCCACCAGCAACTCTTTTGAGAGTTGTCCGACGCGTTTTCAGTTTGAATCATATTCCGGCAGTAGCATAGAAGCGCTTCACGCGATTT
>JAUSPI010000046.1 GCA_030655775.1 Syntrophales bacterium | reverse complement strand
CCACTGCGGATCAGGTCTCTTTTCGTTTTTTTTAGCCGGTTATGTCCGGCAGGTCTTGGGCATAGAGCTTGACAGAAAATCGGTTGAATGTGCCCGGCTGAACTATAAAAATCACGGGATATCAAATGCGGACGTTTTCAGAGGAGACGTAAAAACTGTTGTGAAAAATGAAATTATAGCAAAGAGGATCAATGTTGATCTTGTTATCCTTGACCCACCTAGGATTGGTTGCGATAAAGAGCTGCTTTCCCGTATTGTTGCTCTGAATCCCGGGAAGATAATCTATGTTGCCTGCAATCCCGCGACACAGGCACGGGACATCAGCTTTCTGGCCGATAGGGGCTTTTCATTGAGGGCACTGCAGCCGATAGATATGTTCCCCCAGACGAAACATATTGAGGTGATAGCCGTTCTTGAGAAAAGCTGAGGGTTCTTGTTCAGAAGAAAATTCTGTCAACAAGAAACCGATTCCTCAAAATGTGTGTTCCTTGTAACTGCTGATCTTTTGGCCCCCAAATCTTCCCGCTCTACTTAAATTCGACTTTTGGGGTAGCCTTGGCGGATTCAGGAACCTCGAAGAAGTCAGCCTTGCCAAAACCGAACATTCCAGCCAGGAGATTGGCAGGAAAACTTCTGATTTTGATGTTGAATGTCTTTACTGCTTCATTGTAACGCCTTCTCTCGACGGCTATCCTGTTTTCTGTCCCCGCCAGTTCGTCTTGAAGCCTCATGAAATTTTGGTTTGCCTTGAGGTCCGGATACCTTTCCACGACGAGCAGCAATCTGCTCAGGGCGGTCGTTAACTCATTGTTTGCCTTAATCTTTTCAGAGATTTTTCCGGCACCGCCTACTTTTGACCTCGCATTTGTTACATCAATAAAAACAGATCTTTCATGTTTTGCATAACCTTTAACGGTTTCCACGAGATTGGGAATCAGGTCGTATCGCCTCTGGAGCTGGTTTTCTACCTGTGCCCATGATCCCTTCACGGACTCATCCAGAGAAACGAAAGAATTGTAAGTACCTCTGAAAAAAGAGTAAAAAGAAAAAACAAATACTGCAATTATTGTAAGTACAATCAACAGGTTTCTTTTAGCGCTGGTCATTTTCTACCTCCTTAAAGTTGAGAAAAGGGTCACCTGTCAACGAATGACTTTCAGCAAAAACAAGCACTTGTCGGGCATGAAACGGACAGCCATGCCCCCGCGCATTGTATAGTGCCGATAGCTGACAGCCGACACAATTGAATGATTTTGATAGCAAGATTAAACTTCGAATTTATCAACTATTCCCGATAGTTTTCTCACCTCCATGAGATATGCTTTGAAGATTTCCTTTATTTCAGATGATGAAAAACTTTCCTTGTCCTCCTTTATATCTGCACATTTCAGGAAAACATCGGCGTTTATTCCAAACTTTTCCGCAACGGATTTGATAACCTCGCGTCTGTCCCCGGGTATTTCTACTTCTACAAGGTATAGAAGAGCTTTGAAGATGGAGATAAAAGCGGTGAGCGATATCTTTATCAGATTACGAATCCTTTTATCCTTCCCTTCGGTTTCCAGAAAACCTTCCCTTAAAAGGAGTATCTTTCCCTTCAATTCTTTTTCACACTGTAACCTGAGAAAACCGGGATTGAAGGATAATTCTTTTAATACATCTTCCCCGAAGACTGTTATGTAATTTTTCTGCATGTTGAGAAATTCAATGGGGTATGAGTCGATGGAAGAGTTGATATAGGAGTTTGTCATGAAAAGTGGAATGGCTACATTCTTCTTTTTCCACTTGGAAACCACATTGATTGCCAGGTCTAAATTATCTATTCCTTGTTCGGAAAGCACGATGAGAAAATTGAGATCAGATTTTCCAGGAAGGTAGTTATCTCCGGCGCCGCTTCCGTAAAGGATGATAGAAACGAGATCATCTCCGAAAGCCTTTCTGAAATCATTGGTTATCTCTACAAATGCATCTTCTGGTTTTTTAGCCATTTTTTGTCTCTCCTTAACAGTCAGCAATTAGCGAAGCATCTAAATTTTGATGCATTCGTAAAAAGTCATAAACTGCACCTGTTGTCATCCTGAACTTGTTTCAGGATCTCGCTTGTTTCAGCATCTAATCATTTCAGTAAGTTAGAGACCCTGAATGATCCTGAAACAAGTTCAGGACATGATTCAGGGTGACAAAAAAACTTTTTACGAGACCATCAAAAACTTGTTATTGCTGAAAACTAAACTCTTGCCTTTAAAATCCCCGGCCGGCACCACCGCCCCCGCTCATCCCGCCGCCAAAGCCTCCAAAACCACCGCCAAAGCTGCCAAAACCACCTGCACCTCTGCCGCCGCCGCCCATTAATAGCATAAGCATGAGAAAAGGCAGCATCGCCCTTCCACGTCTTGTGCCCAAAAGCATTGTCATGATAATGAAGAACAGAATCAGGGTGAAAAGATTTCCCCCTCTGCTTGTCCTGCGAGGATTCGGTTTATAGACCGGTGTTTTTCCCGTTAAAGATATATTTGCATCCCTGGCCACGATTGTGGATACCGCTATCATGGCGTTTGACAGACCCTTGCCGTAATCGTCCGTTTTGAGAAATGGTACCACATATTTGTCTAAGATCTCACCCACCAAACCGTCAGGAAGAATTCCTTCAACCCCGTAGCCGGTTTCTATCCTGACTCTTCTTTCCTTAACAGCAAGAAGTATAAGAATTCCCTTGTCTTCCCCCTTTTTCCCAATGCCCCAGGTTTGATATAGGCGGCTTGCAAAGTCGGCAGGGTCATTGTCCCCGATACTCTTAAAGGTGGCAACAACTACCGATGTCCCCGTTTTTTCAAGTACTTCAAGGGCTAAGCTGTTCATGGGCTGTTTATATTGAGCCTGGATAACCCCGGCGAAGTCGTTAATGGCGCCCACAGGTTTTGGAAAAATTTCATTTGCGAAAGAATTGGGGGCAAACAGGAACAGCAGTATTATAACGAGTGATATGGATATAAATTCTTTGAGTTGGAACGACGGATTTTTTGTTTGTTTAACCATTTCATATAACGGGGATTGTCTTACTGTATAACCTATTGAAGCCTCATTTCGATTGCACTGCATACTATTCACTAATTTTGAAAATAGCAAACTTTATCTTGAGAAGGATGCAAAACATGTTGAGTGGCACTATGAATTCCTGTAAAGTAGTAGCGGATATTTTCTGATGTAGGAATGTATTGTATCAAGTTGCATTCATTTTTATTCTTATGGACAGGCGAGACGCCTGTCCTACCCTTCATGGTGGGTCGGGCGTCTCGTCCGACAGAGTCTTAGGCGCTCAGGTTAGCTGTGAACATTATTTTGATAGGTTACCGTGGTACGGGAAAATCAACTGTAGGAAGAAAACTTGCGGACACTTTGAACATACCCTTCTATGATACTGATGAGCTTATACAAAAACGAACCGGCAGGGTCATCAAAGAAATAGTTGAAGAAGGGGGATGGGGATCTTTCCGCGAGGAAGAAAAAAAGATTATCAGAGGACTTTCTTCTGTCAGGGAGAGTGTAATAGCCACAGGCGGAGGGGCGGTTATGGATGAGGAAAACCTGAATGTCCTTAGAAAAAAAGGGGTTTTTATCTGGCTTACCGCCGATGTCAGGACAATAATTGAGAGGATGGAGAAGGATAAGATCAGTGATGAACAGAGACCTTCCCTTTCAAAAGATGATCTTTATAAAGAAACTGCAAACATGCTTGAGATGCGGATGCCTGTCTATCGTCAGTTGGCAGATTTTACTGTTGATACGTCGGAAAAGGATATTGATGTGGTAGCGGATGAGGTCTGTTTATTCAGTTCAGAGTTCAAATTTCAAAGTTCAAAGTTTCCGACTCAGAACTCAGAACCCAGAACCCAGAACTCAGAACCCAGAACTCGGAACTCAAAACTCAGGAGATAAAACATGTCAGGAAGTTCAATAGGGACACTTTTCCGGGTTACTACCTGGGGAGAGTCACATGGCAAGGCGATAGGGGTTGTTGTGGAAGGATGTCCACCCTGCATCAGTCTTAGTGAATTGGAAATACAAGAAGAACTTGACAGGAGACGACCGGGACAGGGCCCTGGATCCTCGCCAAGACAAGAAGCAGATATTGTGGAAATCCTCTCCGGCATCTTTGAGGGTAAAACTACGGGAACTCCCATCTCCCTTATTATTAGAAACAGGGATGCAAGAAGTGAATCCTATGATGCAATGAGGGATGTCTTCAGGCCTGGTCATGGTGACTTTACTTACCATAAAAAGTATGGCATCCGTGATCACAGGGGAGGCGGTCGTGCCTCCGGCAGGGAGACCGCTGGACGTGTTGCTGCCGGTGCCATTGCCAGGAAGATTATTAATCGTGAAGGCATACATGTTACAGCTTATACAAAAGAGCTGGGAGGCATTCCTGCAGAAAGGATGTCCTACGAAGATATAGATAAAAATTATGTAAGATGTCCCGATAGTGATGCCGCCCTCAAGATGGAGAAAAGTTTGGAAGAGGCGAAGAACAGCGGGGATTCTATCGGCGGTGTTGTAGAGGTACTGGTCAAAGGATGTCCTCCGGGTCTGGGAGAGCCGGTCTTTGACAAAATCGATGCCGATCTGGCCAAGGCACTCATGAGCATCGGGACAGTTAAGGGAGTGGAAATAGGCGCGGGGTTTCAGGCCGCAAGGATGTCAGGCTCGGAATGCAACGACCCGATTACTCAGGAGGGATTTTTGACGAACAATGCAGGAGGGATACTTGCCGGTATCACCAATGGAGATGAAATAGTCATTCGGATCGCTTGTAAACCGATTCCCTCTATCGAGAAGGAACAGCAGACGGTTGATATTCATGGTAAGCCGGTAAATATATCGATTAAGGGGAGGCATGACGTCTCGGTAATTCCCCGAATTATACCTGTTTGTGAGGCGATGGTGAGTATTGTGCTTGCGGATCACCTGTTGAGACAGAGGGTTTTACAGGAACAGCAGTAAGGGAAAAGGAAAAAGGGGACTGTCCCCTTTTTAGGTGGAGGTTATTTTTAGATGAAGAATTTTGAAATAGGGATCATCGGCGGCACCGGTGGTATCGGTAAGTGGTTTGCCGACTTTTTTAAGAGAGAGGGGTATGCCGTTCATGTATCGGGAAGAAACACAGGGATGGATATCCCGACTATGGCCGAGAAATGTGAGGTTGTCATCGTAAGTGTGCCTATAGGAGTCACCTGCGAAGTTATTGAGCAGGTCGGCCCCCACATGAGAGAGGGCACCCTTTTGATGGATCTTACCTCTTTGAAAGAAGAACCGGTGAAATCCATGTTAAAGCATTCTGTATCGGAAGTAATAGGGGTTCATCCTCTATTCGGACCGGGTGTTGATACGCTTGCCGGACTTAATGTGGTTCTCTGCCCTGTCAGAACAAAGAGGTGGCTTGTCTGGCTTAAGGAAGTCCTGGAGGGAAACAGTGCTAATGTTGTTGAGTCGACACCGGAAAAACATGATAAGATGATGGCAATTGTTCAGGGCTTGAATCATTTGAATACAATTACCCTGGGAATGGTTCTCAATGAGACAGGAACAGATCTTTTGGAACTGAAAGACTTTGCCACACCTATTTTCAACACTAAAATTAGTATTTTGGAAAGAGTTTTCGGAGACAACCCAAGACTGTATGCCGAAATAATTACCTCGAATCCGAATATCAACAACATCCTTGATATCTATGAAAAAATCTTATCTGAGCTGAAAGGATTAATTGAAGAAAAGGATTCTAAGGGTTTAATAGAAATGATCAAGGAACGTACCTGCGCCGGTCTGTAGGATGAGACCGTTACGGAACTCGCAAAGCTCTCAGGATAAAAGAGAATAGAATTTGGAATTTAGATTAGCGGAAGACTTTGGTAATCCTTGGTGCATAGGATTCTTTGGGTTTAGTTTTTCTGAGATAGAAGTAAGTAAAAATAGAAAAGGTGAAAAATCCACCCAAGCTGCCAAGTGCCGTCATACCTTCAGAGTCAGTAAGCTGACCGGTTAAGAGAGCACCCAGGACAAGTCCTGTTAGGGGTATCATATAAACGAGGAACGATAGTTTTGCAACCGCGGCAGAATTTATTTCAATTCTTACCCTGTCCCCTTCTTTAGCCCCCAGACTGTTTTCCGCAAAAAGCAACTTCTTTCCACTGCTGCCCTCGAAGCAAGCGTTGCAACTTCCGCAAGCCTCGCTCTTTACAACCTCTAATTTGGCCAAATTTTCGTTTATTATTTCAAGAACTGTGGCTTCTTCTTGCATCTCGCAGATCCCTTAACAAATTAAGGAGCATGGCAAATACATCATCCTTAGTTAAACTCTCTTGACCCCCTTTACTCCCGGCACTTTCTCTTTTAATGTTTTTTCAACAAAATTACTCAAAGTCATCTGCGACATAGGGCAACCCGCACAGGCACCGAGAAGTCTTACCTGGACTACGCCATCCTCTATACCAACGAATTCAATATTACCGCCATCGGCTTGGAGACTTGGCCTTATAGCATTGAGAACTTCTTCGACTTTCTCTTGCATAGCTTTCCTCACCTCGAAAATGTATTTTTAATGCTCGGTTCTTTTAGCAAAAACTCTTCGTACCTATAGCAATGATGTTTCAAATAACACCATAATATCGGTATTGCAAGGAATGTTTCATTTTTGAACTGAACAGCGAGCGCATGAATTACCCCGCCTAAAGGCGGGGGGCATCCATAATCCTTCTCCTCCCCCTTGACGGGGGAGGACTAAGGTGGGGGTGAAAAATTTGTCAAATACCCCCTCTTCCTAACCTTCTCCCGCCGGGGGAGGGGGGTTGTTGTTTAAAAGAAATAATCGGTAAAAACCTTTGATATAAACGCAATTTATCAATTCAATTTCAATCAATTAATATTCAATGTTGTCAATTAATATTCAATTGACACACAAGAATGTTTTTCTTATACTTTTATTATCAGAAATGTCCTGCCTGTCGGTGGTAAAAGATATCCCTCAGAGGCGTGGTTTTCCGACCCCGCCTCTGAGGCTGGATTCCGGATCAAGTCCGGAATGAGTGCGCCTGGGAGCAGGCGTGATTTAGGAGGTGAAAGTCCTCCTCCGGGATTATGCCCGATTCCGGTAGCCGAAGGTAACTGCGTCGCTGTGAGGCGGGGTGGGGAGCAACCGGAGGCGAACATGCAGTCCGTA
>JAUSPI010000045.1 GCA_030655775.1 Syntrophales bacterium | reverse complement strand
TCAGTTCTACCCTTGAGATTCAAGGGCAGAGTGAAGAGATTAAGCGAGCAGCTCCTTCATCCACTGAGGCGCATGCTTCTGGAAATTCGCGCGATCATAGCCCATACAGCAACTGTATGCCGCTCGGAGCTTGGCACGTTCTGATGCCTCAGTAGATTCACTTTCAACGATTGTTCGGTGGCTGCCACCATTGTAGCGGCAACCGCTTGCGAAACCAAAAAACAAGGTCGATTCTGCACCACAATCTTGACATACTCTTGTTTTCATCTTTCTTCCTCCCCTTTTTGGGTTAAGAGTATCATAATAATAAACAGAAGCAAGCAGCCAATGTACGATTCTCCGTAAACCCTTGATATTACAGGCGGTAAAAAATAAAATAAATCGTAAAATAAATCAGCTGTCAAGTCTTTTCTCCGCCACTTGCGTAACTATTTAATATCATGATAGTAAATGTAAAATAAATGAAAATAGTTCTTGCAATTAAAATAAGTGGCTTTATAATGTGATAATAGACAGGTAGATAAATAGACAGATAAGGAGGCAGGCAGATGATAATTAAATTTCAAAGCAACGATAGTTGGTACATGTTTGATGAGGTTGATTCGTTAGAATACAGGTATTTAAGGGTCGGCGAAAAAATTGCTTCACGATCCGGTGTGCTTGATTACATGGAAGAACCAAGTGAAGATAAGCGTGTTGAGCTTTGTTTTCTAAATAAAAACCAGCTGGAGCCGTCGCAAGTTTTCGCTGATTGTCCGGTTTATGTGCTCAACAATGAAGGCAGAACGATAGACAAACTCTAACCAATATCTGCCTGTAAATGAAAGATCAAGAAACCAAAGCAGAGGCGTAAAAAGATGAACCCTCAAAGCCAAGAAATAGATTGGACCAACCTACCCGAACCGAAAACCGGCAGAGGCCCGAAGAACATACCGTTAGAAACACTCATAGAACTATACAAGAAAAAACTCTCTCACGCACAGATTGGCAAAGTTACCGGATGCAGTGCTTCCAACGTTACTATGAGATTGAAAAGAGCAGGTATAACAACTCTAAGAGATTATAAAAAAAATAGAGCGGATGTTTTTGCAATCATACAGGGCAAAATAATCAACAGTGTTAGCCCCTTAGATATCAAAAAGGCCAGCCTGCTCCAGAAAGCCACGGCAATAGGCATTATGTATGATAAAGAGCGCCTGGAACGCGGCGAAAGCACAGAAAATATCTCGATTCATGCGGACATTAAGGCCCTGCGGGAAGGCGCACAGAACGGGGCCGTAAAGGCGAAAACTATCGCCGGGGAAGGGTGTAGGTAGGTGTAATTATGGCAATATGTGTCGTATGTGGGACGGATTTACGAGGCAAGAGAAGTGATGCGAAGTATTGTAGCGAGAAGTGCAAGAAGGCAGCACAACGGAATGTAACCGGGGCAAACGGGACATTAACCGGGACATTAACGGGACAAAGTGTCCCTGTTAGCGGGACATTAACGGGACAAACGGGACAAGATGTCCCTGTAACAGTTAGCGGGACAATCATCAAGACGGTTGACCAGATCCCCGATGCGATCAAGTCAAGACCATTGAGAAACAAGAGTAAGGATATCTGGGATTCACCGGGTTACGATTTGTCTGAGCCGGGATTCAAGAGGCGTAATAAGAACTGGGATGACGACAATGTATATCCAGGCACAGAGAGTAGCCGCTCCGCTTGCATGGCTGCCGTTAGCAGGTCACACAGGGAGTTGATGCTTGAGCGTAGTAAGGTGCGCAGAGATTTGGACAGACACAGGGCAGCCTAAAGCCTAAGAAGGACAGGAACCTTTAGAGGGGGGGGGTCACGGTCAATTCTCTGGAAGGCAGTGTGTATTATATACCCTCATTATACTTCTTTTTTTAAAAGGACTATGGAATCAGCTGAACGTATAGAGGCATTCAGGAAGAATCACGCCATTTTCTTTTTTGAGCCGTATCCCTGGCAGGCAAGGGCATTGGAGGTAATATGTGACAAGAACACAACTGCGATAATTTCCAGCAATAAGATAGGAAAATCGGCACTTGCGATAAACGTGTTGATCTCATGGTTATTAGGATATGAGCCGTGGAGTTATGTTGAGGAGGGTGGGGGAGTTGAGCGGGGAGGTGTATGGTATCGGGAGTCGTCGTTGGGGATAAAGCCTCCGGTGGATTTGATATTAACCGGTGAGGACTGGAAGTTGCATATAGGTCGTGTTTTGATACCGGAAATAAAGAAATGGGCACCGGCGGGTTGGTATTTGCCGAAGAAGAACGAGCAGGGCGTGGAATATTTTTGGAAGTGGAACAACGGTTCTACATTGACATTAATGAGCTATTCCCAGGACGACGATTTGTTTGAATCGTTCAGGGCACAGGGAGTGGTAATGGATGAACCGCCTCCGAAGTCGAAGTACATGGCGATGTCAAGGGGGTTGTTATTGGATCAGGGCAAGACTGTATTGTCGTTGACGCCGATTAAGGAAGCCTGGATACTGGATGAGATAGTTTTGAGCGGCCGTAAGGACGTGGGGATAGTTGACGGGTTGAAGATAACGGACAATCCTGATCTATATAAGAGTGATTGTGATGTTTTGAAGGATTTGAGTGAGGAGCAGTTGGGGAAGTTTTTTGATTTGCTTTTATACGATGACGTGGAGAAGGAACTGCCGGTGAGTGATAAAGGTGCGAGGGCTGAAAGGTTTCTTGAGGGATTGGTTTCAGACGAGCTTATTTCCAATTTAAAGATATTGAAGTTTATAAAGGACATCGACCCGGCGGACGTGGCACCGAGAATATTTGGGCAGTTTAAATCGCTTGTAGGTAGGGTTTTGAAGGAGTTTGATTTTAATGTTCACAAAATTGAGCCATTTGATGTACCGACTGACTGGCCGGTGACCGTGATGATAGATTTCCATTTAAGCGTCCCGCAGGCCATTTCGTACTGGACAGTGAACCGGCAGGACGTTAATTACTGTATAGGGGAGACATGGAAGAACCTATCAGCGGAGGAAATAGGAGATGACATTGTTCGTAAAATTAAAGGTGGGTGGAATATTACGGAAGCCTATATTGATCCGTTATCAAAGGGAGACCTTAGTTATATGCGTAATCGCATTGGGACAAATGCCAGGGACACGTTTTCGATATTGAGCGATAAATTATCTGAACATGGGGTTACGTTATTTGTTGCGTCAAAGGACAAGGATTCAGGGATAAAGAATTTGCAGACATGGTTGAAAGGCGTGAACCGGATGCCGACGATGTATGTTTTTGATACTTGTGAAAGGTTTTTATTTGAAGTTCAGAGATGGGTATTTGATGACGACGGTAAACCAGCGAAGGACGGGTATGATCATATGTGTGAAAATGCATATCGTTACACTCTTACTGGCACACGCTACGAACATTATCATGTGAAGCCATTACCGGCACAGCAGGTGTATTCTCAGGGTGGATGGATGGGGAAATAATGAAAAACAAGGAAGCGTATCGCAAGAGGAAGTTGGGGGATGGGTTTATTGAGGCGAAGGTGTCTAAGAAAAAGGCTAAGTTTGTGAAGGGATAGCAATGCCAGAACAAGGGAACACATTTATTATAATGGATGGGATAGAGTTATCCCTGCCAAAAAAGGAAGAAGTTGAGGCATTTAACGCATGGTTAGAAAAGAATGGAGATAGAGACCCATTTAATCCAGCACAACATTATGATTTACTTGGAGCTTTTCGTGCAGGCATAAATAGGACTGACACTAAAGGAAACTTTGCATCTTTTAATAATGGAGGACATTTACCAGACACTTTCAAATTACCAGGACATCCTACATTTTCTATAGAATCAAAATATTACAAAAAAGGGATGCCAGCTGGAAGATGGGAAGGTGAAAAATATATTCCAATAAATAGGCCGGCACGGTGGTAGGTTCCAGGTTAGAGGAGAGGCTTGAGAACTTCAGGAACGCTCATTTAACATTTTTCTTTGAGCCTTATGAATGGCAAGAAAGGGCATTAAAGACAATAAGAGAAAAAAACATGACTGCAATAATAGCCTCGAATAAAATTGGGAAAAGTTGTTTGGCTATAAATATGGGGAATTAATGAAAAAGGAAGACAAAGATATACTCGATCTGGCAAAAGAACGTTACAAGATTGCCTGTGAAGGATGGGACGACGTCTACAAAGAAGCATCGAACGACCTTAAATTTGTTTATGATATTGACGAGGGGCAATGGCCACCTCAAATACGAGCCGCCAGGGAAAGGGATGGCAGGCCTGTTACCACTGTAAACAAGTTACAGAAGTTTGTCCGGCAGTTGAGGGGGGATTTACAGCAGAACCGTCCACGTGTGAAAGTCATTCCGGTAGACGACAAGGGCGACGTTCAAATGGCTGAACTGTATAGTGGGTTAATCAGGCAGATTGAATATCTGAGTTCGGCCGAAATTGCCTACGATACAGGGTATATGCACGCCGTTTCGTGTTCAGTAGGGTATTTCAGGCTTATTACACAATTTGGCGAGAACAGTTTTGACCAGGACATTTACATTAAGAGAATTTTAAATCCGTTATCGGTACGGCTTGACCCATCAGCGGTAGAATTTACGTTTGAGGATGCGAAATATGGTTTTATCGAGGAATTAGTTGATAAAAAAGAGTTCAAGAAACTCTATCCGAAAGCTGCTGTAACCGATTTTGAGGGGAAGAAGTCTTTATTCGGGGACTGGTTATATAAGGACAAGGTCAGGGTAGTTGAATATTTTTATAAGGAACCCGTTGAGAAAAAATTAGTGCAGTTGTCAACCAGAGAGGTCATTGAACTGGGCGGGGAAGTCACTAAAGAAGATATTGAGGCAAAAGGGTTTACTATTGTACAGGAAAGAACCGAGCAGGCCCATCAGGTAAAGTGGTGCAGGATGAACGGGGCGGAAGTCCTGGAAAAAGCTGACTGGGCAGGTAAGTACATTCCAATTATTCCGGTTCTCGGTGATGAAATCGTAGTTGAAGGGAAGAAATATTATTTGTCTCTGGCAAGGGGGGCGAAGGGGCCGCAGGAGATGTACAATTACTGGGCGGATTTATCAATAAAAACAATGATATGCACACCCAACGGGTGGGATACTTTAGAAAATATACATATTGGAGATTCTGTCTTTGATGAGAAGGGTAAACCCTGTAAGGTGATCGGCGAAAGTCCGACATTAAACAAGGAAAAATCTTATAAGGTCATGTTTAGTAACGGTTCCTTTGTCGTGGCAAGTGCAGACCATCTTTGGACGGTAAACCGTGGTTCAGAATGCGGAAAAGTAATACAAACAAGAGATATTGATATTGATAACGACTCTATCTCATTAACAGAACCCTTGGATTTACCTGAAAAGGAATTGAAGATTCCTCCGTATGTGCTTGGGTTATGGTTATCGGATGGCAATTCAAGATACACTGAAATTTTCGCCCACAAGAAAACGGTTGATGAGTTGGCTGGATATTTAGTTGCCGATGGTTGTATCCTTAGTCCTAAAAGGATTGCGTGCAAAGAAACCGAAACATATGGTCTTTATATGAGGGGAATTCGTAAATATTTTGTTAATTATGGACTTTTGAATAATAAACATATCCCCACTGATTATTTAAGAGCCTCCCATATGCAAAGACTGGAACTTTTAAGGGGACTAATGGATGGGGATGGTTCTTGTAGAAGCGGGCATCAGGTAAGATTTGCGAGCAAAAGTAACCAGTTGGCATCTGATTTTTCAGAATTATTGTATACGTTAGGACTAAAAGGAAATTATAATCAAGATAAAGATGGGATAAATCATTTTTACTTTACCGCATATATGCCTGTATTCAAATTAAAATATAAGTTAGAACGCCAAATAACAGGCAGGAAGAAAAACGAAAAACAATCTTGTCGTTATAGAATCGTTTTCATAGAAGAAATAGAAGGGATTCCTACAAAATGCATAACTGTAGATAGTCCCAACTCTTTATTCTTAGCGGGTGATGGCATGATTCCTACTCACAACACATCCGCGACTGAGACAGTTGCCCTTGCCCCGAAAAGTCCCTTCA
>JAUSPI010000044.1 GCA_030655775.1 Syntrophales bacterium | reverse complement strand
AGATGGTGGTAGTGACCGGCGTTAAGAAAATCTAACTGTTTGAGTGCATAAGCACGAGTTTTAGATTTTTAGCCGGGCAATAACAGCATCCACAAAATGGTTCTGAGCGAAGAAAACGGACTTTTTACGAGTGCATCAAAGGTTTTCTGATGAAAACAAAAGGTTTTTACCTTCTTATCATATCTGTTTTTCTTTTCCTGGCGGGATGTGCGGCAAAAATAGAGAAACCGCCGGAGCCACTGCTTCCCCTTGTTTTAATAAAGGCCGACGATTTTCCTTCTTTTGTAGATGATCTTGATCAGAAATCACTTGAACTGGCGATCGGTAGAAGCCTGCAGTATTATGACAGGCTGCCGGAGGAAAGGATTTTCCGCTTTGGGAAAAGTGTATATACGGTCAAGGAATTAAGACAGTCCCTTTTAGAGTTTATGGAGATCATCAGAAGCTCCGGCCCGGATGAAATTAGACAAAAAAGAATAAGAGATGCTTTCGATGTGTATAAGTCTGCTGATCGCAGTGAAAGTGAAAGGGCACTTTTTACCGGATACTACGAACCTGTTATGGAAGGATCATTTAAGAGGACTTCAAAATACCGGTATCCGATTTACAGGAATCCCGATGATACCATGGTGATAGACCTCGGAAAATTCAGGGAAAGGTTGAAAGGTGAGAGGATAGTTGCGAGGATCGAAGACGGAGAAGTGGTTCCGTATTACAGCCGCGAGGATATAGACGGAAATGGATGTCTCAAAAACAGGGGTCTTGAGATTGCCTGGTTTGCAGATCCTGTTGATATTTTCTTTTTGCATATTCAGGGTTCCGGAGTGATAAGCCTTCCGGATGGAGATTTTGTTCAGGTTAGTTATTCAATGTCCAACGGTAGGCCTTATCGGAGTGTGGGGAAACTTTTGATTGATACGGGCAAGATTTCCAGGGAGGATATGTCTCTCAGCAGTATCAAGGAATACTTGAGGAGAAATCCTGAAGAAATGTCGGATGTCCTTCATCATAATGAAAGTTATGTGTTCTTCCGCATCGTCGAAAAGGGCCCCGTGGGGTGTTTGGGTGTTCCCGTTACGTCTGAAAGGTCCATAGCGACCGATTCCAAACTGTATCCAAAAGGGGCTCTTGCATTTATAGGGACTAAAAAACCGCTCTTAGACAGGAACGGAAAGATAAAATCCTGGGTTTCTTTTTCGCGTTTTGTCCTCAATCAGGACACCGGTGGGGCAATAAAAGGTCCAGGCAGGGTAGATCTCTTTTGCGGGAAAGGAAGCTATGCCGAGATTATGGCGGGAAGTTTAAAAGAAGAGGGGGAGTTGTATTTCCTGGTGAAGAAAAGAAAGTAGGGATCGATACTCCCTCAAAGGTTCCTCGAACTGAACAGCGAGCGCATTATTCTTCGAATTACTTCGTTCCCCGCTGCTTGCGGCGGGGAGATTCAATGGTTCCGCTACAAAATATGGACTAAAATTTGTTTTGCAAAATTTAAAGATTTTCGTTATTTTGCTTGACAGTTCTTTTTCCCCTATGCTACACAGGTTTACATGGGGAACATTGAGTTAGCTCTTGGTACTCTTGAGTTGCCGGTTGTATGGTAGCATGAGGAGTAAGAAGAAAGGGTATTTTTAAGGAGGGCAATTTTAAAACCTATTAAAAGAAGGGGGGAAAGGTATGACTAAAGCAGAATTGATTGCAGCAATTGCAAATGATGCAGGCATTACAAAGGTAGCTGCGGCAAAAGCACTGGGATCGTATATGGAAACGGTAACCCAAGAACTAAAAAAGAATGGAAAATTTGGTTTGGTAGGGTTTGGTTCATTTAAGGTAGTTAAACGAAAAGCGAGAAAGGGGAGGAATCCTCAAACGGGTGAAGAAATTAAAATCAAGGCGAGAAAGGTCGTCAGGTTTAAACCCGGTATGGCACTTACCAATAAGGTAAAGTAAGCAGAAAAAGCAATAAAAATAATGATTACACATTTAAGACCTCCGGTTTCTGGAAAAATCGGGGGTCTTATTCTTTTTGCATAGTTTCGGGTATGAAAAACATCAAGAACTTGCTATTGCAAAAGCTGCCGGAAAATATTACGGAGCTCCTGATATCGTCGGGAAGGTGCGCCGACGATATGGGCTTTAAGGCATTCATTGTGGGTGGGCTGGTAAGAGACCTTTTTTTAAATTATGAAAATCATGACATTGATCTTGTTGTTGAGGGGGAGGGTATAAGGTTTGCTGAAGTCTTGGCGCGAGAGTATGGTGCCAGTATATGTTGCTATGAAAGTTTTGGCACGGCGGCTCTAACGTTTTCTGATGGGTACAAGCTGGATGTTGCAACGGCAAGAACTGAGATTTATGAACATCCCTCTGCGCTTCCGAAAGTTAGACCCGGTTTGATCAGGGATGACATGTACAGGCGGGATTTTACAATAAATGCACTTGCAGTTGGCTTAAACCCTGATCATTTTGGGAAATTGCTTGACTTTTTCAATGCAAGAAAAGATATAAAACGAAAATTGATAAGGGTCATGCACGATTTAAGTTTCATTGATGATCCCACCCGGGCGTTCAGGGCTGTGAGATTTGAACAAAGGTTCGGTTTTAGGATAGTTAAATCAACTGAAAAGCTGATTAAAAACTTGGTTGAAGGGGACCTTTTTACTAAATTGGCTGATTATCGAATCTCTTCGGAACTTCAGCTTATCCTTCGGGAAAAGGATCCTCTTCCAGCCCTGAAGAGGCTCGAAGAACTTGGTGTTCTCGGACGTATTCGTCCGAGAGCAGCTAATAACAGAGGAATAAAACGCTTGCTTGATAAGATTGAGAGTGTATCTCCAGCTTGATTGGCACGCTATCCTGTTTTTGTGAAACCGTATTCTCAAAACTCTCATATTTTTATTTCAGGGGGTATTGTGGTAAAAAAACGAATTTTGAGTGGAATGCGCCCTACGGGGAAGCTCCATTTAGGCAATCTCCATGGAGCACTCACGAACTGGGTTGAACTTCAGAACAGGGATGATTATGATTGTTTCTATTTTGTTGCCGACTGGCATGCGTTGACGAGTGAATATAACGATACCAGTCTTATAAAAGAAGATACGATTGACATGGTTATTGACTGGTTCAGTGTTGGTTTAGATCCGGCGAGGAGTACGATATTTATTCAGTCCGATATAGAGGAGCATGCCGAACTGTTTCTTATCCTTTCAATGATAACACCGCTGTCCTGGCTTGAGAGGAATCCAACTTATAAAGAAATGAAAGCAGAGCTGACCGATCGTGACCTTTCAACTTTTGGGTTTTTGGGGTATCCGGTCCTTCAGGCTGCAGATATCATCATGTATAAGGCCAACGGTGTACCTGTAGGTGTGGATCAGCTTCCCCACGTAGAGCTGACCCGTGAGATCGCCAGAAGGTTCAATTTTTTGTACAAGGAAATTTTCCCCATCCCGGAACCGATTCTTACGGACGTTCCCAAACTGCTCGGTATAGATGGGCGGAAAATGAGCAAATCTTATGAAAACTCGATCTATCTTGCCGATAGGGGAGATGTTTTAGAGAAAAAAGTGGGGACCATGTTTACCGATCCGCAGCGGATGAGAAAGAATGATACGGGAAGACCCGAACTCTGCAATGTCTTTGCATTTCACCAGATTTATTCACCGTCCGGTGAGGTGGATGAAATATCAATGGAATGCAAGAAAGCGAAAATAGGCTGTGTCGACTGCAAGAAGCGCCTTGCCGGCAGGATATCAGAAGGCATGAAATCTGTTCATGAGCGTCAGGACTACTACCGGAGTCATCTAAAAGAAGTAAAGGAAATGATTGCTGAGGGAAATATCAAGGCCAGAAATGTCTCCCGTATGACGATGGAAGAGGTGAGGGAAGCGGTGAAAATCTAAGGAGTCAGGAGACAGGAGTCAGAATTCAGGAGTCAGAATTCATGAGACAGGAGAGAGTAGTTATAAGAGAAATTATTCCGCTTTCATTCTGACTCCTGTCTCCTGAATTCTATATTTTATATTATGAGTTATGAAGTTAAACTTGATATCTTTGAAGGTCCTCTGGATCTCTTGTTGTATCTTATAAAAAAGAATGAGATTGATATCTATGATATTCCTATAGCTTTTATTACAGAGCAGTACCTGAAGCATTTAGAACTTATGAAGTCTTTAAATCTTGACCTTGCCGGGGAATATTTAGTGCTGACAGCTACCTTGCTTTACATAAAATCGAAGATGCTTCTGCCGGTTCAGGATGGTGATGAAGAGGATGAATCCGATCCACGGGAGGAGCTTGTGAAACAGCTTCTGGAATATCAGACCTTCAAGGAAGCATCCTTGAACTTGGATAATAGGTTCCTGCTTGGAAGGGATGTTTTTAAAAGGGGATATTCTGCCGGCGAAGAAATTGATATGGAGAAAAGGCCTTTCATGGAGGTCGGTGTGTTCGAACTTGTAGAGGTCTTTCGTACGATAGTGTCTTCAATGGTAGATGAGACCTTGATAGAAATTGATATTGAAAGGATATCCCTGTCGGACAGGATAAATGAGATTATGGAAAGACTTGGCAGGGAGAAAGATATAACCTTTACAGACTTATTGGGAACTGGGGCAAGCCGTAAGGAAATAATATATACTTTTCTTGCGATCTTGGAACTGATGAAATTAAGGTTGCTTCGAGCTTATCAGGCAAGTTCCTTTGGAGCAATCAGAATTAAGACAAGGGACGCTTCACCAATTTCTAATTAATTGAGGAAACACTCCTTTATTTAGTTTTTAAGAATGAAAGACATAAAAGTTATAATAGAAGCCCTCATTTTTACTTCTGAAAATCCCCTTACTATTGACAGGCTCAGGGAAGTTCTGGGGGATGAAGTTGACAAAAAAGAGATCAGAAATGTTCTCAGTGATCTTATGGCGGAATATGGCGGGAGAAATGGCGGGTTTTATCTTGAAGAGGTTGCAGGGGGATTTCAGTTCAGGACAAGGGTAGGTCTTGGCGAATGGATAAAAAAATTAAAGGGGATAAAGCCGGCAACGCTTACCCCGGCCGCTATGGAGACTCTTGCGGTAGTTGCATACAGGCAACCGGTTCTAAAGTCGGAAATAGACAGGATACGGGGCGTTGATGTCAGCGGCCCCCTCAGGGGATTGCTGGACAAGAAGCTGGTAAGGATGGTTGGACGAAAGGATGTCCCCGGCAGACCGATGCTTTATGGTACCACGAAGCGGTTCCTTGAGGTATTTAATCTGAAGGACCTGTCAGAATTACCGACACTGCGGGAATTGAAGGAACTGGAGAAATAGACTGCCATGCAGGAACGCCTTCAAAAAATAATTGCCGGCGCCGGTGTTGTTTCCCGGCGAGCAGCAGAGAAGCTTATCAGTGAGGGGAGGGTGAGCGTTAATCGCAGAGTAGTAAGGCGGTTGGGGACTAAGGCTGATACTCAGAAGGATGAGATAAGGGTAGATGGGAAATTAATATCTACAGAAGTGTCCCAAAAATACCTGATGCTGAACAAACCGAGCGGGTATATTACATCTCTCAAAGACCCCCAGGGGAGACCGGTCGTAACCGATTTAATACATGATATGTCCGAGCGGGTATTTCCCGTAGGAAGGCTTGATTATGATTCGGAAGGGCTGCTTCTGATGACCAATGACGGCAGTTTTGCCCAGAGACTTCAGCATCCTAAATTCGCTATTCCAAAGACATATATGGCTAAAGTCAAAGGAAATATTACAAGGGAAAAGGTTCGTATCATCAAGAACGGGATAGAACTCGATGATGGAAAATTTGTTCCTTCTGATATTGTGCTTGAAAAGATTAACAGAAAAAGTTGCTGGATCAAGTTGACTATTTTCGAGGGGAGAAACAGAATTATCAGAAGAGTTTTCGAGTCGATAGGACATCCGGTCGTAAGGCTGCAAAGGATTGCCATTTCCGATATCCACCTTGATGATCTGGAAGTGGGAGAGTATAGGTACTTGCGAAAGAGAGAGGTTCAAAGATTATTGTCTCTTTCTTCAGAATAATCAGTATCCGCTAAAATTATCTTGACTTTTATATTATAAAGTGAATAATATTCACTACTAAGTTGTAGCGAAATAATGGCATAAAAGTTATCCAAGGGGGCGTTATGAATAAATCTGGATTGATTGGGGCGTTAAGCAGGAAAGAAGACCTGACAGAAAAAGAGGCGACAGATGTTGTCAAATTAATTTTTAAAGGGTTTACCGATGAGCTTAAAAAAGGTGGAAGGATAGAGATAAGAGGTTTTGGAAGCTTTGTTATAAGAGAGTATGATGCTTATACGGGCAGGAATCCCAAGACTGGAAGCAATATTGAGGTATCTGCAAAGAAACTTCCCTTTTTTAAAGTAGGCAAAGAGCTCAGAAAAGGTGTTAATCTTAAAAAATAGAGCCTTTAAAGAGAAGTTAAATTTACTTTTTTACAATAATGGGGGATCGTGAATTATGCTCCCTTTTTTCATCACCAGCCTGGCATTTTATGGATGATCAGTTTTTTACTGCTGATAGGAAACGCAGGCTCCCCCATATCAATCTAATCCTTTTTGTTATCACCATTCTGACTACCCTGATTGCAGGTACTCTGCAGCAGGGTATAAATCCTATTGAGCACCCCCGGTATCTATGGAAGGGAATACCCTTTTCCTTTACCCTCCTTCTGATATTGGGCTGCCACGAGTTTGGACACTACTTCATGTCACGGAAACATAATGTAGACGTGACCTTACCGTATTTTATTCCGGCACCATCCTTTATAGGAACATTCGGGGCATTTATAAAGATGAAATCACCGATCATGGACAGGAGGATTCTTCTTGATATCGGTGCGGCGGGTCCCCTTGCCGGAATTATTGTAGCAATTCCAGTTCTTTTTATCGGCCTGGTCCTTTCTGAAATAGTGCCTGAAACAACAACAGGCGGAATACATCTTGGCACTTCTATCCTTTTCTCCCTTCTCAACTGGATTGTTCATGGTTTCATGCCGGACAATACAAGTCTGATTCTCCATCCGATAGCATTTTCTGGATGGATAGGACTCTTGGTTACCTGTCTGAATCTTCTTCCCGTAGGGCAGTTGGATGGGGGGCATGTGGCGTATGCAATATTCGGGTCCAGGCAAAGGATTTTGGCTAAAGTTATATTGGTTATGCTCTTAGTGTTGGGGTTTGCCGGTTGGAGCGGGTGGCTGGTATGGGCGGGCCTTCTCCTTTTTATGGGTGTTAATCATCCGCCAGTTACCTATGACTGGGTGCCGCTGGATAAGAGGAGGAAGACCATAGGTTTAATAACCCTGATTGTGTTTGTGGTTACCTTTACGCCGGTTCCATTTTGAAAAGAGTTCAGAGTTCCGAGTTTAAAGTTCAGAGTTCTGATCGAGACACCAAGCCCGGAACTCTGAACCCGGAACCCGGAACTCGGAACTCTTGCTAAGGCAGCATTCCCTTTTCCCTGAAGCTGAAAAACTTGTTTTCTCCAATGATAATATGGTCGTGGACAAGTATTTCAAGCACCTTGGCAGTTTCCTGGATGGCCTTCGTCAGCTTAATATCGGCCTCTGAAGGTTTCACGTTGCCGGAAGGATGGTTATGAACGAGTATTATTGCGGATGCCTTGTGTTTTAATGCTTTTTCGAGAACTTTCCTTGGATAAACAACTGCTTGATTAACTATCCCCTCCTGTATGGTTTCTATATTTATAATCCTGTTTTGAGCATTCAGATAGATTACGTTGAACCTCTCGTCCCTCAGCCCACCCATCGAGGCCTTGCAGTAATTCAACAGCTCGTCTGTGGATGTTATCTGGGGATTATCCTTTACTTTCTTCTTTAAATACAGAGTTCCAAGATCCTTCACAAGTTTTATAAGGATAGCCGTATGAGCACCCATGCCTTTTACTTTTTCTATTTCATTTGTCTCGGCGTCCAGAAGGCCTTTAATGCCACCGAACTTTTCCAAAAGTGTCTTAGCCAGGGGCTTCACATCTTTCCTCGAAATTGCGTAGGACAGAAGAAGCTCTAACGCTTCGTAATCATGGAATAAATCAAGCCCCGATTCAGAAAATTTACTTTTCAGTCGCTGGCGATGTTCTTTATAGTGAGGCTGGTCGGAGTTCATGGTTACCTTGTCGATTAAGATAGTTACATTGAGAGATTATACGGAGATTTTAATATCCATTCAAGCAATAATCCAACGTAACAACTTTTTACAAGGGGAGGGAATGGTGATTTGATATAATTTTTCAAGTATTCAAAGGCCGTTTTTCACTTGACTTTTTATGAAGTTATGTTTTACCCTCCAGATGCTAAATTATAATGGCTTGGTTGTTGCGGGTCGGTTTTGCTCTGAAGAAGTACTCCATTTGCCAGAGTGGCGGCCTTAAGTTTGGGATCATTATGTAAAATTTTGGAAAGGAGGTTAGCGTTTTGGCAAACGGGACAGTAAAGTGGTTTAGTGAAAAAAAAGGGTATGGGTTCATTGAACAAGAAGACGGTCCGGATATTTTTGTTCATTACTCCTCCATCAACACTCCCGGGTTCAAGTCCCTTGCTGAGGGTGACCCAGTGTCATTTGACGTGGAAGAAAGTGATAGAGGGCCTGTAGCAAAGAACGTTATTAAAAGTTAGTTTCGCGATCATATATTTATAAAGATTATAGAAGGGCATTTCGTTGATGAGATGCCCTTTTTATTTTGGTGTTTCATCAACCATCTTTTGCATTTTTTGAAGCCGTGCGATTCGCTCGGTGAGAGGAGGGTGGGAGTAATGAAACCAGGCGTAAACAGGGTGGGGATGGAGGTTTGCAAGATTGTCTTTTGCGAGACGCCTGAGTGCGCTGCACAGTGGTTTGGTGTTTCCTAAAAGCCAATATGAATAGTCATCCGCTTCCCGTTCAAACTTTCGGAAGACCATCGAAACCAGAGGGGTAAAGAAAAAGGAAAACGGGCTGAAGAGAGCAGTTATAAGAAAAAGTCCCACATAGGGTATGTTTGTTTCAAGACCGAAGGTTCGATACATTGGTGACCAGTCCATCAGACGGTAAACAAGATAGAAGAGAAAAAAGGAGACAATTTCCATAAACAGCAGTTGTTTCATGATGTGTTTCTTTTTCCAGTGCCCTATTTCATGGGCAAGAACAGAGAGGATTTCGTCTGATGTATGGGATTCAAGCAGGGTATCAAATAAAACGATCCGTTTGGTTTTCCCGATGCCGGTAAAATAGGCGTTGGTGTGTTTGCTTCTTCTTCCCGCATCAACCTGATAGACCCCCTTTGTTTTGAGTCCCACTTTTTCCATTATGGATATGATCCTCTGCTCCAGTTCCTGATCTTTTATCGGTTCATACTTGTTGAACAGAGGGGCGATAACGATCGGGTAAAGCCACAGCATGAGGAGTTGAAAAGCGGCAAAGAACATCCATGCCCATAGCCACCATGTTTTTTCAGCGTAGTAGATCAGCGCCAGCAAAGGACAGAAGAGAAAAACCATTAGAAGGGTCGAAATAAACAGATTTTTCAGTAGATCAGTTATCCAAAGCTTTAAGGTGATGGTGCTGAAGCCATGCCTTTTTTCGATCACAAAAGTGCTGTAAAAACTGAACGGGATGTCCGAGATACCGCTGATTGCCGCAAGGACAGCGAAGAACAGGAGTCCTGACAGAATGAAGTGTGGGTTATGTGACAGCAGAGTACCGACAACCCATGGCAAGAACCCGCTCAACAGTATGGCGAGCATGATTAGATCGCCAGAAAGAGCTTCGATGGAGCTCAACCGGGAGGAATCTACAGTATAGTCGGTCATTCGGGAGAGGGTTTCAGTATCTATTTCCCCGCGGAAGACTTCGGGAACCTGATGACCGAATCTGCGGAGATTGTGGATGTTGATCTGTGTCAGGGTCCATCTAAAAACAGAACTGGTTGCAAAGACAATAAGGAAAACAAGGAGCAGAAGGTTAAATTGAATCATATTTTTGACAATTCTGTAGGGTGGTATTTTATATGCCACCGTTTGTAGAAATAAAGAATGTAGGGCCTGTTCCCCGAACAGGCCTGTTTAAGGCCGATGAGGACATCGGCCCCTACTTCACGTCGGCAAAGTACTGGTCGTAGAGTGAGGTAAAACCGTCTTTCCCAGTGGCCAGCATGAGAGTATGGGGCATTGCTTCTCTTCCCAGTGTCAGCATCTTTTCGGCAGTTTCTCTTATATCCCACTGAGCGTCTCTGTCTACCCTAAGTCGGGCGATATGGTATAACTCCCTCGCGTTTATCTTTATGGCAACTCTTTTTCGATGGGAGTTAGTCAGTATGTAGGCTGCCGCGGTCGGGGCCAATTTCTTTATCTGATTATAAGTTTCCTCTGTCCTGGATATGACATCTCTAAAACGGCTCTCCATTCCGGTTTCGGATATCGCTGGCGGTATTGTGATGCCAAGTGTTGGGTCGTAATCCTGGCAGGTTATAGTGGCTATCCGATGCCGTTTCAACTGGGCAAAGCATGTTGCACTTATGGTGAGCTCGAAGAGGAGGTCGACGTTTTCAAATTCCCGAAGGGCGGCATCATATGATTTCATATACCGGCAAGCGGTTTTGATAATTTCTTCCTTTTCTTCTCTTTCCATGGAAGAGGCAATTGTCATGCACTCCTCTAAGGGAATGTTTGATGAAGAGTGTATAAGTGTGGCCACAGTTCTGTCATCGGCATCAGGTGTTGAATATGAGAGGATGACAGTATCTTCTTCGGTGTTTCTTCCCTTTTCAGCTCCTCCGCCCCGTTTTCCAATCAACTCTGTCACCTTTGTCTTCATGTCCGGCCTCGTCATGAGGTCAAATTCGGTCGGCTTTGTGTATCTGATCAGAGAGGGGGCAATATCTTTCGTTGCACGGTAGAGTTTTTCGCTGTACTCCTTGGCCTCGGCCAGAGGGTGAGCGGCACAGCGCCTCAGCATTAACTCAAGGTTTCTTGCATTGAGGGTCATTCCGAGCTGGGTTTCAGTTGCCATGGAAATAATGTATCTTGCGTCTTCCTTTGCCCATCCTTCTAAAACCCTGTGGTTTGCCGGATCAGATGCCATCTCCTTGTTTTTTTCAAAGACATACGGTTTAAGAGATGAATATAACTCATGGTAAAATTTGTTCTGCTCTTTGATAGTATTAATGTAGGAATCCTCGATACCTGTTTGCCGTATTTCTTCAGGAATGACAAAGTCGTCTTTCAGCAGGACATACCTTTGCGATTTTTCTGTGTAGGAACAGAGGCGAAACTTTTCGATTTCCTCAACGAGGAGGCGTGAAACGTCAAGGACATCTATGTTGAAGACGGCATGTTCGGCGATGGAACTGTGTCCCATGCCGAAGACGATATTACGGTTGGACTGCCTTGCCTTTTCAACTTCGTTCCTGGCCATTTCTCTCAGTTTATTTACAGGGTGGGGATTTCTGCTGATACGGGCATAAGCAGCGGAGATGGTCTCAGGTGTGAGGGTATTTACATCGGGTTTTGATGATTCGATTTCTTTTATAATTTCATAATCAAGATTGTATCCGGCAAGAATTATATTCAAAGTAGAGTTTGCCTCCGATTTTCTATTATGAAACCTGTTTTGGAGTCTGTTCCCCACAGGTAATATCGAATTCCTTATAGCAGGATTTGAAATCGCGGTCAAACAGCTTTCCCTGATAAAGATTTTGACAATGTAATTATAGGGATGATAGATTAATCTTGTATGTATTAAATAAAAAGAGGGGGAACTATGAACGGGGAGATTATTTTAAACGAGGTTGACAAGGTCGAGATACTAACACTACAGGACAACAATATAGATATTGTAGCGATGGATGATAGTGCCGTTATATCGAGGGCGAAGATTGCCAAGGACGGGAAAATAAAAAATTCCATTCTGGCGGAACATGGTTATTCAGCTATAGTCAAAACTACAACAGGAGATAAGACGAGAACAATGTTGTTTGATTTCGGGTTTTCAGAAGGCGGGGCGGCTTTTAATGCTGATGTGCTTGGTGTGGAGATGGAGGCAGTTGAGGTGATGGCCCTTTCTCATGGTCATACTGACCACATTGGAGGTCTTGGGAAGCTTGTCAGAATGATCGGTAAAGAGGGAATAGAATTGGTTCTCCACCCGAGTGCGTTCAGGTTTCCAAGGTATTTGAAAATGAGAGAAGATTCTAAGGCTTATTTCCTGAAATTTACAAGGGAAATAGTCGAAAAGGCAGGGGTCAAAGTTGTGGAAACAAAAGAGCCTTATAGTCTTTTAGATGGTGACGTTCTGTTTTTAGGGGAGATAGAGCGTAAAACAGATTTTGAAAAGGGATTTCCCAGCGCTCATTTTGAGGAAGATGGCGTTGAAAAATGGGATCCCATAGAAGATGATACCTCAATTGTGATGCACGTAAAGGGAAAAGGCCTTATTGTCCTTTCAGGATGTGCACATTCCGGCATTATCAATACGGTAAATTATGCCAAGGCTGTTACGGGTATCGATGAGGTCTTTACAATTATGGGGGGCTTTCATCTTTCAGGTCCGGCATTCGAACCGATTATAGGCAGGACGACGGAAGAACTGAAGGAATTTGATCCCGAATATATGATACCGCTTCACTGTACCGGCAGAAAAGCGATTATGCATATTGAAAAGGAAATGCCGGATCAATTCATTTTGAATATGTCAGGAACAAAACTGACCTTTGCAGCATAGGAGTATCATTGATTCCCCTGCACGTGGATTGGCCTTATTATATCTAAATAAGTTCATATGTTAAGAAAAAAGTGACAGTGTTAAAGCAGTGTTTTTATTGACAGACTTTCTATTATAATATACATGTTAATACGGTCTTGAACTGAACAGCGAGCGCATTATTCTTCGAATTACTTCGTTCCCCGTAACTTGTTGCGGGGAGCTTCAACTGATGGGGAGAAATATGGAAATAAAAAACATGATGGTAACCGGCGGATGTGGCTTCATTGGGAGCAATTTTATTCACTATATGTTTGAAAAATCCGATTTTAAAGGGACGATTATCAATGTCGATAAACTGACCTACGCCGGAAATCCTGAAAACTTGAAGGGCATAGAACAAAAATATTCCGATAGATACATCTTTCGAAGGGCGGATATCTGTGAGCTGGCCGCTATGGAGGAGGTGTTCACGCACTATGACATTGATACGATCTGTCATTTTGCGGCAGAGTCCCATGTTGACAGGTCCATCAAACGGCCGGAGAGCTTTATCAATACCAATATTATTGGCACTTTCAATCTGTTGGAAGTAGCCAGGGCCCACCATGACAAGTTTGTTCTCTTCCACCACGTCAGTACCGATGAAGTCTATGGGAGTCTCGGTAAAGAAGGACTGTTTACCGAAACAACTTCTTACCGCCCGAACAGCCCCTATTCCGCCTCAAAGGCCGGTTCGGACCACCTTGTTCGGGCTTACCATGCAACATACGATCTGCCGATAACGATTTCCAACTGTTCCAATAATTATGGGCCCTACCAGTTTCCGGAAAAACTGGTTCCGCTTATCATATTGAATGCGGTAGAGAGGAAACCTCTTCCCGTTTACGGGGACGGTAAGAATGTGAGAGATTGGCTCTATGTGGAGGATCACTGTCGTGCCATCTGGACTATTATGGAATCGGGTAAAAGGGGAGAAACTTACAATATTGGCGGCGATTCGGAGATGGAAAATATTGTGGTTGTGGAAATGATCTGTGACATACTTGATGAGATTCTAACCCCTCAAGGTGGAAATTCCCGAAGGGATCTGATCACCTTTGTCAATGACAGGCCCGGTCATGATAGAAGATATGCGATCGATTTCTCAAAGTTACGGCAGGATTTGGGCTGGTCTCCGGAGGAGTCGTTTGAAACCGGTCTCAGGAAGACGGTTGAATGGTATCTCGGAAACGAGGCCTGGACAGAGCGGGTCAAAAGCGGAGAGTATCAAAAGTGGATAGATGAACAATACGGACAATAGGAGAAATTCTGAGAACTTTACAGAACGCCCCCCTTTTGTCATTCCCACGAAAGTGGGAATCCATAACGAGTTAAAAATGCTTGTCCTCGACCTGATCGGGGACTGGATTCTCGTTTGCACGGGAATGACCATTCAGACTATTTATGGCAAAATTCAAGGTCTTATTAAGACGGGCTAATCCTGGAATAAATCGTCGGTAGCGAAAGTTCGGTGAATGGCAGTGCAATTACACCAGAACTGAATGTGAGACGATCTTTACCGGTATGTACAATGTAGCCGGACGTTGCACGGTGTCCGAGTGCCTCGCGGAATGCCTCAATGCCGGAAGTCATAGCCGGCCTTGGCTTTGCAGAAGTCTTCACCTCGACAGGAATGAGTTCTGTTCCGGTTTCCATAACGATATCCACTTCTGTACCGGCGGAAGTCCTCCAGAAGTAAACCCGTGGTTTCAGACCCTGGTGCACAAACATCTTTATGATTTCGGAAAGTACAGCCGTTTCCATGATCGCACTTCCCATGGGGCCAAAGGCCGCATGTTCCGGTTCCCGCAGACCCACCAGACAGCAAAGGTTTCCCACATCAGTAAAATATATCTTGGGCATCTTAACAATGCGTTTTTTGATGCTTGTGTGGTACGGCCGGAGGATGATTACCTGGAATGTAGCCTCCAGTAAAGAAAGCCAGGTTTTTACGGTAGCCACGGCAATACCAAGGCTGCGCGCCAGGCTTGTCAGATTCAGGGGTTGTGCACTTCGTGCCGCCAGCGCCCTCAGAAAATTCTTAAACAGCGTGAGATCTCCGACCTGACGAAGCGTGCGAATGTCTTTCTCAAGATAGGTCTGAATGTAGTCGGTATGCCAGAGAGTCACATCTTGCTCCTTGTGCACAGCAAGTTCCGGATATCCGCCCCGCAGGAAGTCTTTCCAGATGTCCAGATGCGAAAGTGATCGGCTCCTCTTCGTTTTCTTCAACTCCAACGGGAGGGCAACCTGGAATTGCCCTGCTGTCTCACGCCACGATAGTGGAAGAAGACGTAATATAGCCACCAGCCCGGCAAACGATTCGGACATTTTTTCAATAACGAGCAGATTCTGGGAACTCGTCAGCAGGTACTGTCCGCATATCCCCTTTTGTGTTTCTACCCTCTCTTTGATATAGGGAAGCAGATCCGGAACATACTGGATCTCATCGAAGATCACCGGAGGGGGATACATTTCGATGAAGCTGCGCGGGTCCGCAGAGGCAGATGCGCGAATATCAGGCAGCTCGAGGGAAACATAGCGGTACCTGCCGGCAAAAAGATGAAGCATCAGGGTTGTCTTGCCGGATTGTCTGGGACCGGTCAGAATGACTACGGGAAATTCACTGGATGCATGCTCAAGGACTGGCTCCAGAGTCCTTTTGATGTAAGTATCTTCCATCATATATCTCCCATGAACCTGTAATTATGCATTTAAAATAGAAAATTTCAAGGGAAATCGTAAACCTTCTCATAGACTCGCTGCAGGAAATCTGTTTAGCCGGCCTGTAAGGATATTGCTATTTATATCTTTAAGGAGAACCGGAAAGGTCTTTGGCAACCTGCACCAATCCAACAAGAAGACTCGACATTTTATTAAAATTTAAAGTGTCGATAGTATCCTTTACGCTATGATAATTCGGATTTCGATAAAAAGCTGTATCTGTGATCATGACAGCGGGATATCCCATCTTCCAGAATGAGCGGTGATCGGAAAAGTCTACACCGGGAACAAAACCGACTGTTGATAACGTTTCAACCGGAATCTCGGAACTTTTATTTATAGAATTTTTTATCCTTTTTACAAGATTTATCGATGTTAAGTTACCAACAACAGCTATGAAATTAGGGGTAGAAGGATACACCAAGCTCATAAAGGGAAGGGGAAAGGTCTGGCCGCCTTTCTTGTCACTATAATATCCAACCATTTCAAGACAGACCATGGCACAGATATTTTCGCCTTTTCTCTTCGCTTCACTGGCGTAAACATAGCTTCCCATAAGTTTCGATCTGAACAGCGGAGGTTCCTCAAGGGTAAAAAATATCAGCTTCAGCGTCCTCCCAGGTGAAAAATCTTTCAATGCCCGGCAGATCTCGAGCAAGACAGCAACGGAACTGGCATTATCATCGGCACCTGGCGTACCATAAACCGTATCGTAGTGAGCACCAAAGACAATCGTCTCGTCTGGATGCTTTACCCCCTTTATGGATACAATGATATTGTTGTATATCTTGCCATTATATTTGCAATCCTGGAGTATGGGGGTATAACCGAGATCTTCGAGATACGATACAATATAATGTTTTGTTGCTTCCAGCTTTTCGTAATCATGAACGCTCCGTGAACCGATGCGGACACTTAAATATTTTACATGTTCATATAACTGGTGGGTGTTATCTCCGCTAATGTTTAAAGCTGACCCTGGAACGGAAACAGAGGGGATAAACTTTACCTTCAGGACGGAGTACACCAGAAAAACGATAAGGAGGACAAGCACTAATAAAAAATAACGCATCCTTTTTTGCCTCAGGGTTTGAGTTAATTATTTTTCAGTCACTAACAGATAATCCGGCACTCAGTGTATTATATAGGTGTGACAGATGTGGTCAAGGATAAAAATCCCCATCAATCCTTTCCTTCACAAAAGGGCAAACGTTGGATTTTGTCTGGATTTTCACTAATTTTGTGTATAGAGTAAACCACCATCGCCTAAAGCAGGAACCGATGCTTAGAGTCTTTCGTGAAATAAATGTGATACTTGTTTTGTGATAGACTCTTGCAGTGCCTTTAAACAGAATGGAACGTTCAAGAGAGCAGGTTTTATGGGAAAGGAAATGATTTCAGTTTCAGGTAACATCGTTGATGTTTTAAATTCAGAAGTATATCCCGGGACATTGATAATCTCTGACGGCAGGATCGTGGGTATTGTACGGGAAAATAACGATTATGAAAATTATATCGTTCCCGGACTGATTGATGCACATATCCATATAGAAAGTTCTATGTTGATCCCATCAGAATTCGCCAGGATAGCTGCAATTCACGGCACGGTTGCCACAGTTTCTGATCCTCATGAAATAGCCAATGTTTTAGGTGTGAATGGGGTTAAGTTTATGATTGAAAACGGAGAAACTGTGCCAATGAAATTTTATTTTGGTGCGCCTTCCTGTGTGCCCGCAACACCCTTTGAGACCAGTGGAGCATCCATAGGTGTTGAAGATATAGAGAAACTCTTGCAACTGGATCAGATAAAGTACCTGGCGGAGGTTATGAATTTTCCCGGTGTTTTAAACGGTGATCCTGATGTTTTAGGGAAAATAGATATTGCCAGGAAATACGCAAAGCCGATAGACGGTCATGCCCCGGGGCTGCGTGGTAACGATCTTGAGAAGTATATAAATGCCGGGATAACCACGGATCATGAGTGTGTCAGAAGGGAAGAGGCCCTGGAAAAAATAGAACTGGGGATGAAAATTCTGATCAGAGAGGGTTCCGCGTCGAAGGACTTTGAAGAGATGATACCACTTGTTGAAGAACACTATGGCAGCTGTATGTTTTGCAGCGATGATAAACACCCGGATGATCTGATGAAGGGGCACATAAATGAACTTGTAAAGAGGGCTTTAGCCCATGGTATTGATGTGATGAAAGTTCTCAGAGTCGCATGTGTTAACCCTGTCCTGCATTACAATTTGGATGTGGGACTGCTGCGCAGGGGAGATAGCGCTGATTTCATTCTGGTAGACAGTCTCGACAACTTTAATATTTTAAAGACCTATATTAATGGAGAAGTTGTGGCGGAAGAAGGCAGGTCATTTATATCCGGGGGCACATCGGAGATAGTGAACAAATTTAATGTAGATGAAAAGAAAGTCGGAGATTTTGAGCTTTCGTACAAAAATGGAAATATAAATGTAATCGAGACGATTGACCAGCAGTTGGTTACAAACAGATTGATTGTGCCTCCGAAGGTAGAAAATGGCTGTGCTGTATCGGATGTTGAAAGGGATATATTGAAGATGGTCGTTGTAAATCGCTATAAGGGCGCAAATGTAGCGGTCGGGTTTATCAAAAATTTCGGACTGAAAAATGGAGCCGTCGCTTCCAGTGTGGCCCATGACTCACACAACATTATAGCCGTTGGTGTCAGTGATGAATGTATTTGCAGGGCAGTTAATTTGATTATTCAAAATAAAGGCGGTGTCTGTGCGGTATCTCAAGATCGTGAGGAGGTATTGCCTTTGCCAATTGCCGGAATCATGAGTAACGATGATTATTCCAGTGTAGCAAAAAGATACGCTGAAATGGACAGTATGGCAAAAGCCCTCGGTTCAGCATTACATGCACCCCTTATGGCCTTATCCTTAATGGCCTTATTGGTTATTCCCAGTATAAAGTTAAGTGACAGAGGGTTATTTGATAGTGATAAATTTGAATTTATTGACGTTTTTAAAGAAATATGATTTTAGTTTAAGAAGTTCGTAAAAAGTCTTTTTTTGTCACCCAAAATCATGTCCTGAACTTGTTTCAGGATCATTCAGGGTCTCTAACTTACTGAAGTAATTAGATGCTGAAACAAGTGAGATCCTGAAACGAGTTCAGGATGACAAATGGTACAGTTTATGACTTTTTCCGAACTTGTCAAATTTAGCTTGATTTTGTGACGTCTAATTTGTAGAAGTCGTTTCGTCCTGTAACAGGCATTACAGGACGTTTTTAAAAAAGACAAAAAGGGGATTTTCTCTCATGGGAAAAGATGAATCAATAGAAGAGGCGAGGAAAGTTCTTAAAATAGAAGCTGAAAGTATTTTAAGTCTTATTGACAGGATAGATAAAAACTTTTCCGAGGCCGTAGAGATTATTTACAAAAGCAAAGGAAGAGTAATAATTGCAGGTATAGGTAAATCCGGTCTTATCGGAAGGAAAATTGTGGCCACTCTGACCAGTACAGGTACCCCGGCCCTCTTTATCCATCCTGTAGAAGGGATGCATGGAGATCTTGGTATTGTTACAAAGAACGATGTCATGCTGGCAATTTCCAACAGTGGGGAGACCTTGGAACTAAACATTCTTATTTCCAGCGCCAGGGATATCGGTGTGCCGCTTATAGCTTTTACAGGTAATACCTCCTCGGCCCTCTCCAGAATGAGTGATGTGGTTATTGATGTGGGTGTTGAAAGGGAGGCCTGTCCTTTCGGCCTTGTTCCTACATCGAGCACCACAGCATCGTTGGCGATGGGAGATGCCCTTGCGGCAGCCCTTATCAAAAAGAGAAATTTCAGCGAGCAGGACTTTCGCAAATTTCATCCGGGAGGAACACTGGGGCAGAGATTGCTGGCCAAGGTCAGGGATGTAATGATCAATAAAAAACAGATACCCAGAGTTGTTTCCGGGACACCCGTACTGCAGGCAATAGACGAAATTGATAAGAAAAACCTTGGATTTGTCATTATAACGGATAGAGAAAACCATCTTTTAGGTATCTTAACGGATGGTGATGTAAGACGCTGTGTGAAGAATGGAGTAATTTTCAAGGGGAAAAGTGTGGATGACCTAATGACAAGGTCACCCAAAACTATAGATGAAAATATGTCAATTGGCCAGACTATAGAAGCGATGGAAAAAAATGAAATTACAACCTTTCTGGTTGTAAATACGGATAATCAGATTAAGGGGTACATCCACCTTCATGACATTCTGGGAAGAGGGGGCACCCTGCGAATTTCAATATCTCAGTGAATTTTTACGAATACATCAATATTACCGCGTCACACTTTTTTGTGTCCGTAGAATAAGAGATATTTGCATAATACACATATTGTCATTGCGAACATAGTGAAGCAATCTCAAATTATCTGTAATTACAAATAAATTGCCACGTCGCTTCGCTCCTCGCAATGACCAGAAAACCAATTATGCAAACCTTTCAATAAATCAATCCTTTGTGAGGTTGTTTATGCCAATTTATGAATTTGATGGGAAGAAACCTGATATCTCTCCGGAGGCTTTTGTCCATCCGGAAGCGGTCATTATCGGAGATGTCAAAATAGGCAGTGGATGTTTTATAGCGCCGGGGGTTGTGATAAGAGCAGATTTTGGACCTGCGATAATCCAGGATGGCACGAATATTCAGGACAATGCGGTAATACACGTCGATCCGGGAGCACGGGTTATTATAGAGAAGGATGTTGTTGTCGGACATAGCGCAGTCATGCATGACGTACACATAAAGTCGAGATGTGTAATCGGAATTGGTGCAGTTCTTCTGAACGAAGTGGTTTGTGAGGAAGATGTTATTATCGGTGCTGGTTCTGTTGTCCTCAACAACATGCATATACCTGCCGGAAAACTTGTTGCCGGCACTCCTGCTAAGATAATCAGGGATGTGACCGACGATCAAAAATCATATGCCAAGACAGGAGTCGAACTTTACAAGAAACTTTCCCGGCAATATCAAAAAACGATGAAATTAATCAGTTGAGGAGCCGGGAGTTATCATTCAGTTAGTTTTTCTTCCAGTAACTATCCGCTTCTTCATACCCTTCTATTAATTTCTTGTCTATGCTCAGACGAACATCCTCAAATTGCTCGGCATCCATTTCCTCAGAAATGATTTCCAGGGGACCAAAGCGAAGCAAAGCCCTGCTAAAGGGCTTGGGAAGCATAAATCTATCCCAGCTATTGAATATCCAGGGGTTTTCATAAGAAATAAATCCGGGACAGATGGATGATCCGGTTTTCTGTGCCAGTATGACGAGACCCGGCTTAACGATACGGGGCGGCCCCGTGGGTCCATCCACAACGTGACCTCCCACGCGATTTTCGATCATTCCGGCAATCATCTGTTGCAGCGCTTTTTTCCCTCCACGCGAGCTCGACCCACGTACCGGTATCCACCCGGCCCGACTGGCGATATCGGCTATGAAATCCCCATCCCTGCTCTGACTTATCATTATGCAGGGGGATTGACCAAATATCCTGGGCAGATAAAAGCCCCACAAAAACCTTTGATGCCAGCTATACATTATGACCCGGCCGTTATTCTGCAGATATTCTTTCAGCTCTTCTTCGTTTTCCAGCTTCAGCCTGATTGTCTTCGCGTATATAATGAGGGCATAATAGGCAAGAAAAGTCAGAAAGGTCTTTATTATGAAGTATTTTAATTCTTTTTTTATACTCATCCTGATTCAGCTTCTCATAATGGCATGAGAATGCAAATAAACGTAAAAGGGATCAATCTTCCACGACCGACCCCTATCATTTTTATGGTAGGCGGTACTGGATTTGAACCAGTGACTTCTACCGTGTGAAGGTAGCACTCTCCCACTGAGTTAACCGCCCATTTTCAATTCCGGCAACACTACTCCAAAGAAACTTCTTTTTCAATAGAAATTTAGGAGGTCGCACCCTGTTTTGGCCACTTGTTCATGCCATTACGGTGCAGCGGGAAAAGACAATTTGAAAGTCGTGCCTTTACCTACCTCACTTTCAACTTTGATGGTACCGTTATAATCGTTGACAATACCGTAACTGATACTTGTCCCAAGACCCACACCTTTTCCTACCTCTTTTGTTGTAAAGAAAGGTTCGAAAATTTTATCCCTTATATCCTCAGGAATTCCTGTTCCGTTATCACACACCGTTACTACTACCCGGCCATTCTCTACAAAAGACCTTATTTTCAAAATCTTCCGCAGTTCCTGATCTTTCAACTGGCTGTCCTTTTCATCGAGTGCATCCATGGCATTCGTCACTAAATTTATAAATACCTGTTCCAACCTGTTATGATTTGCAATTATTGAATGCAGATCTTTAGTCAAATCCAGCTCCACCTCTATTCTGTGTACCCTCAACTGTTGACCAAGTATCTTAAAAACATCCAGAATAGGGGCATTTATATTTATCTTCTCACTTTTAACATCCGACTGTCTGACGAAATCTCTCATATGATTTATAACCTGATCCGCCCTCTGGACATTTCTCTCTATCTCTTCAGCCATCGTACATAAATCTTCTCTTTTGATATCTTCATTCTTTTTCATCACCTTAATGAAATAATCAGAACAGACCTGAATTACATTGAGAGGCTGATTGAGCTCATGGGCAATACCTGAAACCATCGTGCCCAGCGTCGCCATTTTACTGGCCTGAACCAGCAGATTCTCCTTTTCTACATTTTCCGTAATATCAGGGGTGGAAGCTATCAAACAGTCTCTCTCCATAAATACAACCGAACGAACATGAAGATTAACGTAAAAAAGATTTCCGCCCTTTTTTGTGTGCAATTTCTTGGGATAGAATTTTGAGTGATTGAGAGTGATCTTCTTCAAATCCTTCACAATTTCCCTATCTGACTGATGTACCAGAGCTGAAAAGTACATTCCCAGGAACTCATTCCTCGAATATCCGTAACAATCCACGGCAGTTGCATTTACATCGAGGATACCCAGGGTTTCTCTGTCAACAATAATAATGGGATTAGGATCGGCATCAAACATTGTCCTGTACTTTTCTTCCGATACTCTCAGATCATGGTATGACTCCACAATCTTCCGTTCCGCTTCTTTCTGTTCCGTCGTATCCTGCAGGGTTTCAATGGAACCGCGAACCTTCCCGTCAAGTCCCCTGATAGGTGCAGCGGTAAAGAAGAGCCATTTGTCGGAATCCCCTATATTGGGGAAAAAATCTTCAGCTTCATACGCCCCCTTCATAAGGGGTGACGAAGATGCTTTGTCATTATAAAATTCCCTTATTCCCTCCCTGTCTATTCCATCTACAATAAGATCAGCCATACATGGCCTCTCCTCTGAATAGAATGCCCTCCAGTGATTTTTAGTTCCAATGACATCTTCGGCTTTATGATTGGTCATTCTTTCTAATGCTTTGTTCCAGTGTGTAACAAAATGGTTTTCGTCGATGACAAAAGTTGGGATAGTACTTCCCTGAATGATTTGCGAAATCGTTTGATCGCGTCTGACAAGCATTTTTTCTACAGATTGAAGATGTTTGGTCCTTTCACTTACAATATCGCTAAGCTCCTCAGAGAATTGTTCAAATCTCTTATTTATTCCTGCGCATACTTTGTCTCCTAATTTATATGTCCGTATGACATCATTACATAGCTGCTCTTCCATGGTTTTTTTCTTTACTTCTATCTGAAGGAAATCCCATAAAGACATGGCCTCAAAATGGTCTATCAATCTAATGCCACGGGGTTTCTTTTTTCTCAGGGTCTGCAAAAAACGGTCATTTCCCGTTAACTCGACAATCGTGTTCAACTCTTTAAATTTTAAAAGCTCCCTGTAATCATCAGTTGTATAAATTCCATTCTTTTTGGCATACAAAAATCCTCTTGCCTTATCATCGATGTCACAGACACCTAAAATATTTGATTTTATATTACCAAAGACGGGGCCTAAAACAATCTTAAGTATCTCCTTACAAACCTTTCCACCCCCAACAATGGCCACCTTAGATTCTGTAAATACTTTTATCACTTTAGCCTCCTCGTATTAGACAAACAAATCAGTTTTCCATATTTTTTATCATATTTGAAAGTAAAATCAATTGCAAGCTAATCCCCCACAAGAAAGGACTTGACCGAACCAATAGAAAGATTATAGAGATTATGGCAAAGAACTTCTCCGAAGGGCATAAGAGAGCTTTGAAAAACATCTCCCAAGTCATTGCGAGGAGCGAAGCGACGTAGCAATCTATTCGTAACTACAGGTAATTGGAGATTGCTTCATCCGCCTGAGGCGGATTCGCAATGACAATATGCGTATTTTTCAAAGCTCTCCATCAATCCTTCTGGTAGACAATTGGAGATTTTTGTTGATGAGTAATACACACAGTATGGTAATATTTGGCCCCATGCGTTTACCCTTTCTCATATTATCCCCGGCATGTGTTATGCTTGGTGTTGCCACTGCTGTATGGTCAGGAAGTACATTAAACCTGCTTTACCTTGCGTTAGCACTTATCGGCGCCATCTCGGCACATATAAGCGTGAATGCCCTTAACGAATACCATGATTTCAAGAGCGGGCTGGACTTCCATACACAGCCCACCCCATTCAGCGGCGGCAGCGGGACCCTTCCCAAAAGTCCTGAAAAAGCCCACTTTGCGTTGATTACAGGTATTATAACACTGGCCATCACAGCGCTTATAGGTATGTACTTTCTATATGTCAGGGGGCTGTGGCTTTTACCCCTGGGAGCAGTCGGCCTTATTATTATCGTTACCTATACAAAGCTGATTACAAGAAGTTCTTTTCTCTGCTTAATTACTCCCGGACTGGGCTTTGGCCCATTGATGGTTATGGGTACCGACTTTGTCCTCACCGGTTCATACTCTTGGACGTCATTTGTTGCATCCCTTGTCCCCTTTTTTCTTGTGAGCGATCTGTTGCTCCTGAACCAGTTTCCAGATGTTGAGGCGGATAAGTGGGTCGGAAGAAGGCATTTGCCTATTACAATCGGGAGAAAGGCCAGTGCGAAGATTTATAAGGTGTTCCTTACAGCCACATACGTGTCAGTCATCCTTGGCTACCTGTCCGGAGCTCTTCCCCTGGAAGGCTTTCTGGCACTTGCTTCTATTTTCCTTGCAGTTCCTACAGTGAGAGGTGTTACCAGATATGCAGATGATATACCGAAGCTGATACCGTATATGGGCAGGAACGTTATAATAAATATCATAACCCCCGTATTGCTTGCAATTGGCCTGTTTATTGGCCGGTGATAACAGACAAATTTGATGCATTCGTAAAAAGTGAAGCTCCCCGCCCACAGGGCGGGGCTTCCCGGTAAGGAATAATTTAATTATATTGCGCCCCTTACCCCGCCTACAAGGCGGGGCTTGCGGGTGCGCTCCCGGTCACAAACCGCCCTCTCCCTTGATGGGAGGGGGGGTGAAAGTAACGACATTTCAAGCAGTTATATCCCCCTCCCCTTTGTCCCCTCCCACCGGGGGAGGGGAAATTCAACTTTTTACGAACTTGTCAATTTTGTCTTGATAAATTCTGAATTGAACTGTACAAACCATGAAACGAAAGGTTTGCATAATTGGTTTTCTTGTCATTGCGAGGAGCGAAGCGACGTGGCAATCTACCTGTAATTACAGATGATTTGAGATTGCTTCACTACGTTCGCAATGACAATATGTGTATTATGCAAACATCTCGAAACTAACCGTTTGCGGGTTTTGCAAACGGCCGGAAACCTGTTGGAGATAGATTTTATGCCGGATTGAGACCTTTTTTCAAGGTCTCACGAGAACACGGAGGCTAAGGATTGAAAATGTATTGGGGAAAAGAAGATGAAACAATGCCACGAGACAGGTTGGAGGCTTTTCAGCTTGCAAAATTACAAGAGACCCTCAGAAGAGCAAAGAAATCTCCCTATTACGGACAATTGTTTGATGAAATAGGCTTGGATCCTGATAAGCTTACTTCTCTCAAGGATATAGAAAAAGTGCCTTTTGCCACCAAGGAGAATCTGAGGGAACACTGGCCTTATGGATTTCTGGCGGTTTCCATGGATGAACTGGTGAGAATGCACTCATCTTCCGGAACGACAGGCAGGGCAACGGTGATATTTCATACTGCACGGGACATTGATGTATGGACCAATCTCCTGGCACGTTCCATGTACATGACCGGTATGAGAAAGACCGACGTCTTTCAGAATATGATGACCTATGGACTTTTTACCGGCGGTCTCGGTTTCCACTACGGTGCGGAGAAAATAGGTGCACTGGTTATACCTGCGGGTGCTGGAAACAGCAGACGGCAGATACAGCTTATGCGGGATTTCGGTACGACGGTTATCCATATTATACCCAGTTATGCGCTGCATCTCTCCACTATCTTTGAGGAAGCAGGTGTTAATCCCCAAACTGACATCAAATTGAGGATTGCTTTTCTCGGAGCTGAACCCCACTCAGAAAAAATGAGAAGGAAAATTGAAGAAATTTATGGCTTGAAGGCCTATAACTCCTATGGCCTCTCAGAAATGAACGGGCCCGGGGTGGCCTTTGAATGTCCATTTCAGAGCGGAATGCACATTTGGGAGGACAGTTTTTTTGCGGAGATCATCGATCCTGACACTCTTGAACCTATGCCCTATGGCGAGGAAGGAGAACTTGTCCTTACAACGCTTATGAGGGAGGGTATGCCTATTTTAAGATACAGGACGAGTGACTTAACCAGGATAATCCCGGAACCCTGTGAATGCGGAAGGACTCACAAACGAATTGAGAGGATAAAGGGGAGAACCGACGATATGATGATTCTGAAAGGGGTAAACATCTTTCCCATTCAGATAGATAGAAAGCTTATGGAAATACCGGGTGTGGGAACCGACTTCCAAATTATTCTGGAAAGGGAGGGACTCAATGATAACATGATCGTCAGGGTTGAGGTGCAAAAAGAATTTTTCTCGGGAAACTTAAAGCAGCTTGAAAACTTGAGATACAAAATTGTAGAGGAACTCAAAAGCGAAATCCTTATAACCCCCAGGGTGGAGCTGGTTGAACCCGGCAGCCTTCCGAAAACTGAAGGAAAAGCGATACGGGTCATAGATAACAGAGAAAAGTGACAGTCTTGTAAAAAGTCAGAAAACACTATTTTTTGTCATTCCGGCGAAGGCCGGAATCCAGTTTTTTAAAGTAGTTATATGCGGTCTGGACTCCGGTTTTCACCGGAGTGACGACTTTTTACGAATACATCAAGATTAGAACAGGAGTAATAATATGACGGCCTATCAAATTTCAATATTTGCGGAAAATAAACCTGGAAGGCTGGCAAAGATTACCGGTCTGCTTGCAAAGGAAAAGATAAATATAAGAGCCACAACAATATCCACATCCGGTGACTTCGGGATTATCAATCTCATAGTGGATGACCCTAAACGTGCCCGCAAGGTTTTATCAAAAGGAGGTTTGACGGTTTCCTTAAAGGACGTTATCGCCGTTGTTATTGATGATCAACCGGGTGGATTGGATAAACTGGTTCAGGTACTTGCCGGCGAAAATATCAATATTGAGAATGCTTACGGCTTCGTTATCGAGAGCTGGAAGAAAGCGGTATTTGTCGTTGAAGTAGATCAACTGGAAAAGACTCAGGAAATGCTCAAAAAGAAGGGATTTGAAACACTGGACACTGAATCTCTTTCAGCAATAGAGCCCTTTCATTATTTGAAATATTAAGAGGCTTTGTGAAAAGGAGCTTGCGGTGGCATATAAAATACCACCCTACTAAATTGCAGAGCTTGCGGTGGCATATAAAATGCCACGCTACTAAATTGCAGGGTCGGGTTTTACACCCGACCGCAACCTTATTACAATTTCATTTAGTATCAGAGGGGATATTATGGCTCACGAAAATGCTGGAAATTACTCTGCAAAACACCTGCCTGACAAGAAACTGGACAGCAAAATTGCCGAGGCTGTAAAACTGCAGGCTATAAATGGAAGAATATCGTGTGCTTCCGGTCACAAAATTTCCGGAGATTTGAAGGTGCCGCCGGCCGAAGTCGGCATTTCCATAGACCTTCTGGAAATGCGCATAAACAAATGCCAGTTGGGCCTGTATGGATATTTTCCTGAAAAGAAAATCGCCAAGCCGGCCGAGAAAGTATCTCCTGAACTTAAAGAGGCTATTCTGAAAACACTGTCTGATAATCGCCTTCCCTGTGCGACTGCCTGGGAAATAGCCGGTAAGTTCGGCATTCCAAGGATGGAAGTCTCCTCAGCGTGTGAAACGTTAAAAATTAAAATATCTTCCTGCCAGCTGGGGGCGTTTTAAATTCACAGATTTCGCAGATTACCCCAGTACCATCTCCCGGAGCTACAGGGTAGTCACGGATTACTTCAGAACATGGGGACAGATTTAAAATCTGTCCCCATAAAGCTTGATGCGCTCGTAAAAAGTGAAGCTCCCCGCCCACAGGGCGGGGCTTCCCGGTAAGGAATAATTTAATTATATTGCGCCCCTTACCCCGCCTACAAGGCGGGGCTTGCGGGTGCGCTCCCGGTCAAAAACCTCCCTCTCCCTGGATGGGAGAGGGCAGGGGTGAGGGTGAAAGCAACGACATTTCAAGCGGTTATATCCCCCTCCCCTTTGTCCCCTCCCACCGGGGGAGGGGAAACTCAACTTTTTACGAAACTATCAAACTTAGGCGTTCTCCTCAAATCTGGCTAATGTAAAGAGCATGTCAGCAAGTCGGTTGAGGTATTTAGTTATTTCATCGCTGCTGATTAACCCATCCTTCTTTAACCGTACTGCCTTCCTCTCTGCTCTTCTTATGATCGTTCTTGCTACATCTATCTGAGCAGATACAACACTTTTCCCCGGATATATAAACTCTTTTGGCAGTTCGACATCCTTTTGAAGTTTATCTATAATATTTTCTATGCGACTGACATCTTTCTCATCTATCCTGTGAGTCAGCTTATCGAAATCCTCAGGGAAACTGGAAAGCTCCGCCCCCATGACAAGCAGATCCTTCTGTACCTCAAGAATAATATCCTTGATTTTCTGATTTCCTGTCATGGCTCTGGCCACACCGAGCGCGGAACTCGCCTCGTCAAGCGTCCCGTATGTGTCTGGTCTCGGATCATATTTCGGTATCCGCTGTCCGCCAAGAAGACTTGTCTCTCCCTTATCTCCCCGCTTGGAAAATTTCATACCTTTCTCCTTTCAATATATCTCGTGACAATTCGTACAATCGCCTCAGCATGTCTACGGCCACCCTCCAATATCTCCTCCATAATCAACGGCTTCTCTACAAGACCATGACCATAGTTATCAACGGAGCAGAGAGACGCATAACGCAAATCCAATTCTCTTGCTATTATTGCCTCACTTCCCATGGTCATTCCTACCAGATCAGCAAACATGGACATCATCTTGATTTCAGCTATGGTTTCAAGCCTCGGCCCCACGGTCTGCCAGTAGACACCACCATTTATGACATCTATGCCACACCCATGAGCCGCTTCAATCCATCTCTGCCGCACCTCTTCACTTAAGATCGGCGTGATATGAACTGGTTTCGTGTCGAATATGGTTGGCCCGCCGGAAAGCACAATAAAATCATCCGGTACAACAAGCATCCCGGGTTTCAAATGCCTTTTCAGAGAACCCGTCGAATTGGTACTGATTACTTCCTCAACTCCGAGATCACTCAATGCCTTCAAGTTAGCTCGATAATTGACCAGATGAGGAAGAATGTGATGTTCCGGGTCTCCTCCATGCCGTGGGATATAAGCTACCGTATCGGAAATGAGGACTATGGCCTTTCCAAACTCGTTTTCCATTGTTCTCTCTTCAAGATTTTTAAAGAATTCACTGTCCTGCAGAACGGTACTTGAAATGATTCCTAATCGTTTCACTTGATCCTCCTAGGTAAACGCTTAACCCATGTCGAACAACCAATATCAAATTAACGGTCTGCTGTCAAAACCGGATTTAAGTTCGATGAGGGCATCAGTCCCTGCTAAATTTGAGATTGATTTAGCATTTGACATTATTCAACATAGCAACTATATTGAAGTCCTAAAGCGGCAAAGTTGCAACCCCAAAAGTGCCTAAAGTTTGAAGTGCCTAAAGTGAGCTAAAGTTAATGTACACGCCTTCGGCGCGGTCAAATTCGAAACGGGCTGCGCTGAAAGCGCATTTTTAAACTTTAAGCACTTTAGCTCACTTTAGTTCACTTTACACTCTTAACTAAATCTTGCTGCTTGAACTGGTACCAACATCTGCGCAAAAAACGCAGTTTGTGAATAAAGACTCTATACACAGAAGGCTGTAAAAGCTTTGTATTATTACTCCAAAACTGTAGAATTTCCGGCAGTTACATTTTTGATGGTTTCGTAAAAAGTCGGATTTCGTTCCTCTCTGTCATTCCCGCGTAGGCGGGAATCCAGTTATTGCAAGGTGTTATAGACTCCCGCCTGCGCGGGAGTGACAAGAGTTGGACTTTTCACGAGTGCATCAAATCTTAGAAAGAAGGAAAAATAGATGAGTTTAATACATGTGGATGACAGTAATTTTGAAGAAGAAGTAATTAAATCAGAAAAGCCGACTCTGGTCGATTTCTGGGCACCGTGGTGCGGTCCCTGTCAGACAATAGGACCAATCGTGGAAGAACTTGCGGAAGAATACCAGGGCAGAGCCAAGATTGTAAAACTGAATGTGGATGACGCCCCTGTGACGGCCGCCGAGTATGGTGTGCGGAGCATCCCAACTCTTATGCTCTTTAAAGGCAGTGAGTTGCAGGATACAATCGTTGGCCTTACGTCGAAGGATCGTCTGGAAGATCTATTAAAGAAAAATATGTAGCGCGGGGTCTCCGTG